>DAOVOC010000046.1 GCA_030629865.1 bacterium | reverse complement strand
CACCTGTTTATCCAACACAGCTTTATTCTGCAGCAGCGTCATTATGTATTTTTATTTTTCTGTTCATTATTTCAAAGCTAAAAACACCGACCGGCCTTATCACATCATTATTCTTTTTACTAGAAGGCTTTTCTCGGTTTTACATTGATTTTTGGAGAGGAGACCGTTCTGATCTAATATTATTCAACATTTCTTGGTACCAACTACTGGCACTTATTATTTCACTCTCTGGATTTGTAGGAATCCTTTACATAACTTTACGTAAAAAAAACATTTATATTATGCGCTAACCCTGTTCTAGGCAGCTTTTATGTCCATTTTTGAATTTGTTAAATCTCACGTAGACATAGTAGATGTTGTATCAACCTATGTTCGCCTAAAAAAGATGGGTAACTACTGGAAGGGCTCATGCCCTTTCCATAAAGAAAATGATGCCTCTTTTACCGTAAGTCCCGACAAACAAATTTTTTATTGTTTCGGGTGTCACGAAAGCGGCGATTTAATTTCTTTTGTAGCAAAACACGAAGCATTATCACCAATCGAATCACTATCATCTTTAATAGAAAAATACGATCTAAAAATCCCACAAGAATTATTAAAAGAATCAGGCAAGTTTAACAGTAACAGACAAGCTCACAACGCCCACTTTGAATTGAGCAAGCTATTTGCTCACTACGCAAGAACAAATCTAGAAAAAAACCCTGCCGCTTTAAGTTACCTTGAAAAGCGAGGAGTAAGTAAAACCCAAATTGAACGTTTCTGCATCGGCATTCTCCCCTCTGGCAGGGCAAGTATTAATGGCCTTGTAGCACATGCTCGTAAAGCCGGGTTTTTAAGCAAAGATCTTATTAATGCAGGCATACTTATAGAATCCCGCTCGACAACATACTCCCCATTTGAAGATCGAATTCTGTTCCCAATCAGAGATATTTCAGGAAAATTTGTCGCGTTCGGTGGCCGTGTATACCAACCTCGTGATACTCGCCCTAAATACTATAATTCAAAAGAATCAGAGTGTTTTTTAAAACGTCAACTTTTGTTCGGGATTGATCTTGCACGCCCAATAT
Organism: bacterium; assembly: GCA_030629865.1. Lineage (GTDB taxonomy): Bacteria > Babelota > Babeliae > Babelales > DAOVOC01. The sequence goes on along the minus strand of DAOVOC010000046.1, from coordinate 5,798 downwards.
TACAATCAACTGGAATAGGCTACCTTGTTGAAGGATATCTTGATTGTATTGCCATGTCCCAATATGGCTATGTCGGCACAGTCGCAACACTTGGCACTTCCTGCACAGATGAACATCTAAAATTACTAAGTCGTTATATTCATACTCTGTTTGTTGTTTACGACGGAGACAATGCAGGAACCAACGCTATAATACGGCTTGCAGAGCGTTGCTGGCAAACAGATATTGAATTGCAAATTATAACACTTCCAGAAGGTGAAGATCCAGCATCACTTCTCACTTCAGAAACACCTCATAAAAACATTTTCAAGAATACAGAGCATATTTTCGATTTTTTTGTAAAATCAACGGGCAAAGGATATCTTAAAAAAACATTATCTCAGAAAATCCAGACCAGTAAAAAAATCATCAACCTAATAACAAAAGTAACAAATCCTATAAAACAAGATTTGCTGCTTCAACAAGCTGCACAATCAATGCAAGTCCCATTTACATCTCTAAAAAGCACATGTACTAATCCCAACACAACCCAAACTACAGATGTAAAAACATCAGCACATAATAAAGTTTCTTTAGAAGAAAAAATTTTCTTTATATCTTTATGCGGTGCAGATGCCGAAAAAAATGTAACCGATTTCATAATAACCGAAGCTGTTATACAATATTTTCCTAAATCATGGCATAACATGTTACAGTTACTCCTTAAAATGAACGTGCACGAACAGGGAAAAGCTGGGGTTAAAAAATTTCTGAATACACTAACAGAAAAAGAACGAAATAAGGTCCTGCTAGGTTTATTCAAACATGAACCAGAAACAACTCCTATGCACTTTAAACAGCTTCTTTCACTTCTCGCATCTAAGCACTGGAAAGAAGCTATCAGCATTATGAAAAACAAAGTTCAAATAGCTCAGAAACAAGGCGATTCCAAGCGAGTAGAGCAACTGTTATTGGCAATATCCAAAATGAACCATATGAAACAATAAGGAGTTAAGATGGCAAAATCAGAACCTAAAGCAAAAACCAAAAATCCTACTACTGCACAAAAAATACAAAAACGCTCAAAGGAAATAAGCTCCAAAACTAAAAAAGGGAAAATTACCGCAAAGGAAATTGAGGCAGGAACAGAACAACTCAAAGGTATGGAAAAGCAAGTCAAGGCATTTCTCGACAAAGGTCATTCTGATGGTGTTATCACCTACGAAGACATTGCTGCCTTTGGAACAAAGCATCACCTTGCCGATGAACCTCTAGACGAGCTTTTACAGATAATCGAAAAATCGAGCATCGATCTTATTTCACAAGAGGAACTTGATGCCAAAGATGGTGAGCGAAATTATGACGTTTTTGCAGAAAATGTAGAAGGTGAGCCATTTAAAACAGCTCACGGCGGAATTGAACACTCTATTGGCGAAATAGAAAACAATGAAACAAGTAGTGAAGAAGAAGAATTATATAGAGAACGAGAACTTGAACACATAAAAGAGCTTACAGAATCAAGCCAATTAAATGACCCAGTTAAGCTTTTCCTCAAAGAAATTGGTAAAATTCCACTTCTCAATAAACAAACCGAATCAGTAATCGCGGAAAGAATCGCCGAAGGCAAAAGATCTTCGATAAACATAGTGTGTCAATTTCCTTTCGTTTACAAAGAGCTTGTTAGCTTTATTGAAAAAATTGAACGTGAACCAACAGTTTTAAAAGATTACATACAGTTCTCTGATTTCGATGAAGACAATTCACCACAATTTGAAAAAGAAGCAAAAAGGCTGCTCATTACACTGAGAAAATTAAAAACTCTAGTCGAAAACGAAGAAAATATTTACAAATCATACCGAGAACAATTGCAAGACGAGTCAAAAAAGAAGGAAATGTTACAAAAAGTTGTAGAGAATCAGGCTGCAGTATGCAATCTTGCTGCCACTATCAAATTTTCTAACCGCCAAATTCGCAAATTCGGCAAACGCATCGAAAAGATCGTTATAAAAATAAAAGAACGAAAAAAAGAGTTTAACTCTACAAATGAAAAGCTAGAATTTTGCAAAAAAAACAAAGCCCCCAAAGAAGAAATAGAAACTCTAGAACACGCAACACGCGCCGCAACAAAACTCCTTAAAAAAGTTGAAACTGAAGCGGGAATCCCTAAAGAAAGAATTCTTGAATTAGATCGACAATTCATCATTGCACAACGAAAAGACAAAGCGGCTAAAGATGATCTTGCTCGAGCGAACTTACGTCTCGTAGTCAATATCGCTAAAAAATACATTAACCGCGGACTTCATTTTCTTGATCTTATTCAGGAAGGTAATATTGGTCTTCTAAAGGCTGTTGAAAAGTTTGAATTTGAACGAGGATTTAAATTTTCCACATATGCAACATGGTGGATAAGGCAAGCAATAACTCGCGCAATTGCTGACCAATCGAGAACCATTCGCGTTCCAGTACATATGGTTGAAACACTAAATAAAATTAATAAAATAACACGAACTCACGTTCAAGAAACTGGTAAAGACCCATCATTCGCGCAACTTGCAAAAGAGTTGGGTCTTGACGAAAAGAAAATCCGCAACATCGTAAAAATTTCAAAGGAACCAGTATCACTAGAAACTCCAGTTGGAGATGGTGAAGACACTTGTCTCAAGGATTTTATCGAAGATGAAGTAGGATCAACGCCTGTTGAAACAGTTGTAAGCGATGATCTTAAAGAACGTGTCAGAGAAGTTTTAAAAAGCTTAACCCCTCGAGAAGAAAAAGTACTCAAGATGCGATTTGGCATTGATGTGGCTTCAGAACACACGCTTGAGGAAGTTGGCAAAGACTTTGCAGTTACTCGTGAAAGAATTCGTCAAATCGAAGTTAAAGCTCTCAAAAAGCTTCGTCATCCTTCGCGAAGCAACAAACTTCAAGCATTCTTTGAAAAAAAGTTTGAAGAATCTACAAAAGAATCCGGCGCAGAAGAATAAAAAATATGGCCGGGAAGGATTATTCCCGGCCACGTTATCTCAGATAAAAAACTTAAAATCAATCAACAGTTACTTTAACAACATCTTTTTTGGATTCATCAAATTTTAGATTAATAATCAAAATCCCGTTATCATAAAAACTTTTTGCACTATTTATGTCGATGTATGCAGGCAACGTGACTGATGTTTCAAAAGAACTTTTAGCAAAAAATTCAGAGCTAGAATAACTTCCGTTTGCTTTTTTTTCAGAATACTCTTCTTTCTTTTTGTCGGCAGAAATGTTCAAAATAACTAAACCGCTCACAGTCCTTTCCAATCTAACCTTGATAGAACCTTTGCTATAACCTGGCATAGCAGCTTCAACTCTATAAGTTTTAGATTTGGCGTCTTCTGCGGTCCGAATAGAACCAAAATTCTCCTTAAGTGTGTCAAACGTCCGATTTAATCCGGATTGTCCCGCATCAAAAAATTCATTTACCAAGCTTTGCATCTCACCTATAACAGATGAATTCTTTACAGCTGCTTTTATAGAGGCTCCATAAAAAGCAACTACAACAATAAATAGAGTTCTTAAAATTTTATTCACCAAAACCTCCTCAATATCTCACACCAACACAAAAATCACATTTTTATTTTCTACTACAAAAGGTCTTAAAATCAGCCACCGCCAACGTTATTCACAAATATTTTAGCAAATAAACACTCTATGCCATGTTCAGAACGAATTCCCGATTTAAATCCATAATCAATAGCATAAAGTTCTTTAAAAACTTTTTCTAAAACTTTTAGCGGAAAACGCTTCCATCCACCTGTATAAAATGTTTTAGGAAAACGAAATCTAATGCGCTGAGCAAGCTCACGATCTCCACGCTCCATCAGCTCAACATACCCTGCAACATCCCAAAAAAGTCTGTTAAAAAACGAAACCCAGAATGGTACTGAATACAATTTTGCAACAGAATCCCAAAGAGTAAAAAATTGCCGGGGTTTCATGCTTAACAGAGTATCTGAAATAAACTTCAAACTCGAATTCTGCTCTAAAACCTCATCGCAACAATAGGTTAACTCCGTTTTATTGCGCAGACCCGCAACTTCTACATAACGCACAAGACTTACAAAATGATCTAGCGAAATAGAATGAAAATGTTCAACCATCTTTAGAATAAATAAATGTACAGCTGGCAATAACTTTGGATAAAAGAGCTTCAAAAAAGCCTCACCATTATACATATCTATTGAATCTATAATTTCCAGAACAAATACATGCTCCAATTTATTCCATAAAGAAGCAATCTTCTCTTCTGTAAATAAAACCATACAACGGCCAGAATCTTTGCCAGCAACACTTTGCAATACAGCTTGTTGCTTTACCTCTCCAAGCCAATAAAATCGCTTCTCGGTTAAAAAAGATTGTTGTTGAAGTTCCACTGGAACTCGTTTTTTTTCACAAGCAAGATGTATAAATTTTGTTTTTATTATCTCACTTACTCTTGCACGCCACTTCTGTAAAAAAAATCCTGGCAAGGTCTTTCCATAAAAACAAATAACATTGGGAGGTGATTGCCAAAATTCTTCCGAAAGAGATTGTTGCAAAAAATTAAAAAAAACCTGATTCACAACATGTACCACCATTTATAAATCGATTAAAAACAATGGGCCCGCAATTACATCACAGGCCCATAGACTTAGGTAACGTTTAATTAAATGTTTCTTTTATTTCTTTTCAAGGTCAGGCGCTACCAATCTTACCCGACCAGTTGTCTTATCATAGGCTGTAACGATTACCTTAAGCTTGCTGCCTATTTCGCAAATTTTTGCCAAATTGCGCTGCTTATCTCGATCGATAGCAGAAACATGAACAAGGCCATCTTTTCCTGGTGCAATCTGAACAAAAATTCCGAAATCGACAACACTGCGGATAATGCCGTCGTAAATAGAACCAACTTCTATATCACCACCAAGCGCCTTAACTGCACTTTTGGCTTCTTCCATTTTTTCTTTGCTCTTAGCAAAAATCTTAACAACCCCATCGTCGTCAATATCAATACTTGTTTCGGTTCTTGCAGTAAGATCCTTAATAGTCTTGCCACCAGGACCGATAAGCAAACCAATTTTTTCTTTATCAATTTTGATTGTTGTTACACGCGGTGCCGTTTCAGCAACATCCGCACGAGGAGCCTGAAGTGTCTTCTTCATTTCGGACAAGATATGTAAACGCCCTGCACGAGCTGATTCAAGAGCATTGGTAAGAACCTCACGAGGAAGACCATCACGAGCCTTAATATCCATCTGAAATGCAAGAATACCAGATTCGGAACCGGTAATCTTAAAATCCATCAAACCATAGGCATCTTCACTTCCAAGAATATCGGAAATAACAAAATACTTTCCGTCAGAGTCTTGCAAAAGCCCCATAGCAATACCGGCAACCATCTCTTTAAGAGGTACACCAGCATCCATAAGCGACAAGGTTGTAGAACAAACTGCAGCCATAGATGAAGATCCATTTGAACTCAAAACATCTACAACAGAACGAATAGTATAAGGAAAATCATTATGATCAGGAAGCACGTTATAAAAAGACATTTCAGCAAGATAGCCATGTCCTATTTCACGCCGACCAACTCCACGCAAAAACCTTACCTCACCCGTTGAGTATGGAGGAAAATTGTAGTGAAGCATAAAATTCCGCTCTTTTACCTCACCAAGCAATTTTTCTACTTTTTGAGCATCTTGAGCAGCACCAAGCGAAATACTAGATAAGGCTTGAGTGTCACCGCGTGTGAAAAGAGACGAGCCATGAACACATGGAAGAAATCCAACTTCACTAGAAAT
>DAOVOC010000009.1 GCA_030629865.1 bacterium | reverse complement strand
TAAGAGAATTACAAGCTGATTTCCTGAAAAAATATGGTTTTCAAATAGCTTTTCCGAAGCAATAAAGCCCTATTCTCGCTCCTATATCTTAAAAAACGTCTAAAAACGCTACTTTTTACATTGTAAATCAACCCTTTTGAGCGAAACTTGAAAATAAGCGAAAATAGTAGTGTCTCTGGGGAGGTTCCCGGGGGGATTAAGGGATAAATTGAGGAGAAAGATTATGAAAAAATTAATATTCGCAATTCTTGTAGTTGCCGCCACCACAAAAGCTTATGGTATGAATGACTTTAAAAAATTTGCACCTAGAGATTTTCAACAAGAACTAAAAAATCGCGTAGCAAACAGGTTGCAAACACAAAATCCTGTAATAAGCAAAGCCACACAACAAATGTTTGAGGCAATTACCCAAAAATACACGGGGGATTCTGTAACGTTACTTCCAAAGACAAATAAGTGGCTTTTAGAAACTGGATTTTCACCTAGAGTTGCAAAATTCGACAGAATTATAAACAAGGTCCGTAATAAAACAGCGAGGAAATATCCACGCCGCGAAGAATTTAATCTTAAATTCCTTAATCCTTAAACCAAAAGGGCCTGGCGAAAGTTGGGCCCTTCTTTTTTGCCTCATGATAAGCAATAAAAAATCGGCGTTGTTGCATAAATGCAAACTCAAGTAGCCAACGACTTACACTTCTGTCATCATCCGACTTGATCGGATGATGACAGTTAATGAATTGTGCAACAACACCAAAAAATCAATTCTTTTTATCGCACAAAACCTTTAAAATTATTTTTATGTCACTCCGGGCTTCGACCCGGAGTCCAGAAAAGCTTTTCTAAGAAAAATAACCCTGATCTCTAAATATTTTTTAAAACAAAAGTGCTACTGGATCCCAGGTCACGCCTGGGATGACAATTTGTGAGCTGGGATGACAAGAAGGCTAAATGCTTGGAGCCAAACACTCAAACTTTATCATCAAATATTTCAGGAATTAGCCCAAGCCTAGTTGTTGCTAGCAAATCGTTTTCGTCAAAGTATGGCCACAAACTGCGCAAAAGCGGACAAAAAAGCTCTGGTCCTGCAGTGTGTGGCGTGATGGTAAAAATCCCAGTAGTCACATCACCGTAATTAATTGGCTCAATTGCCGTTACAACTTGACTGCCACCTTCAAAAGTACCTTTTACGTGATAGCGATGGATGTTTGAACAAGCATTGGAAGTGTCGTTGCTAGAAATATACAAGTTACCGATAGTTCCAGCCTCTGTTACAGGTTGTCCCGCAAAAGTTCCCGTTACATTCATAGATTTAAAGCTAATCGAAAGCGGAATACTCGTAAATGTTGAAACGGTTGACCAGCCAGCTCTGCTAAGGTCTTCTTCGGTCCAATCGTTATGCCAACAGAGCCTTTCAGTTGTTGCCAAAAACCCTTTGCCCCGCTCATTAAATCCCGCCATGTCGAACAAATATTCGTTAACAATTCCACTATAAATTATTGCCTCATCAAGTTCGGCTGGATCAGTTAGCCTGAATTTGTCGGCATTCATTTCAATTTTGTACACTACATCACGCGTCATGGCATAAAGATATTTTCCGTCGGCGTGAAGCTTGTAAATTGGTCCTTCAATCCCAGAAAGAGTTTTAAATGTAAAAGCACTAGTCTCTTCTCCAACTGTTTCTTCGAGCTCTGAAACAGAAGAAAGGCCGACAGAGCCGTCCCATCCATTACCAGAAGGCGCACTCAAAACTGCAAGGCCTCCATATCCTCCCGCAAACAACCAACCTTCATCTTCCTGATCCGAATGTGAAATTTCTGTGCAATAAATGGGGCCCAGCTGATTAAAACTCGACGTATTGGTTGTGTCAAAAAACATATAATTATTTTCTGTATATTGCGGATAACCACCACATGTACGAAGAAGCATTAACCGCTTGTACCCCGTTGCAACTACCCAACGATGGTTTCCTATGCCGGTCGTTCTATATGGATACATTTTTACCGAATATACACTTAAGTTCGGACCAGCTAAAAAATCTTCCGACTCTGGCATCATGCCACACAAAACACCAACACAAAAATCGCCCCACTCCTTGTACGTAACCGAATCTGCCGAGGCTCCATGAACCATCCAAAAAGCATCATTAGTTCTGTCAAGCGCAAAGTGATGAACATGGTCATAAACTTCATAAAGCTGCCGCCACGCAGTCCACCCTTCAATTACACCGTTTTGATCAAAAAGCGCTGTTGAAGCAAACATTCCCATCTGATTACGCCACAACTTTGTATCACTGCCTTCACCATCAACATTGTCATCAATGCACGAAACTATAACCGTATCATCCAAAATCCTTATATCAGTAATTTGATCAGACTCTGCAACAGGAACCACACTACCACCAACCAGTGCTGCAGCCTCTTCGATATTTTCGTCATTTCCTGACCACAAAAATGAAAGTGGATCATCCTGAGAATCAACGTCTGCAATCGAAGTTTCAAAAATAATGTACTGCGTTTCTGTTACCGCTCCATGAGCAGTCCTATTAACAGAAAAAGTACCCACCTTACTTTGATCTGAATTTGTTGCCACAAGTGGCAGCGCAAATATTTTGCGCGACCGATGAGGATCGTCAATTGGTCCTTTATCAACTTGTGAGACCAAATAAAGCCCACCAGTTGTCGTCGACATAGTTCTTACATGGCTCATGGTACACGGCCATGCGCACGTTATGTTGCCTGAACCAATTATTTTGCTGCACGTCGACGTTTCCATAACATCCAAAACATTGTAAGGCACAACGCCCTCAAGCACAATTTCTGAAGAATCTGACCCTTCCAAACGCCCAACAAGCAATGACATCTTACATGTTGAACTAATCGCATGGTCGAGCCCTACAAAAAGCCGATTGATATTACTGTCCCAACAAAGGCCACCTAGACCAGAGATGGCAACATCACCACATTCATCCTGAACACCAGCTCCACCGGCATTATTCGAAATACTTTTTGTTACAGATTTTATTTCAAGCGCGTCAGCTGCATCATTTATGCCCAAAGCTCGAATACATGAATATTGATCACCGAATGAAACGCCATTTACCGCAAGCGCAAGAAACAGCCGCCAAGAAGAGGCGGTAAGGCTGGAAATTTGAGCAGGAGCACTCGAATTAATATCTTGCAGTGGAATTGTGTCTTGAAGGCTCCCTTCGGATTCTGTGGCATTTTTTAAGGCCGCCACACCAGTTTCGATATTTTGCACCAGAAAAACATGTGTTGGGTCTGCATCGGCACACACGGCTACGTCTGACCCCATGAGGGCCATGTGCGTTATTTTTTTGCCGTAAAGTGTGTTTTCCACATGTCCCGGCGTCGCGTGGTTTGCTGTTTCAATCTCATTTATATCAATGGTTTCTGGTGAAATACCATTTAGCGTTATTTCAGATCCTGCTTTTTCCGCCATCACCAAGCCGCAGGCTTCCTGCCCAGAAGTGCTATTGCCACAAATATATTCACAACTGGTAGCATCAAACACACCATTTTGAAACGTTATTACCTTGCCGGTATCGTTAGTTGAAGTCAGCCGAACTGCAAAAACTGGTTGAACTGCCGCAAAAACCAACCAATAAAAGCATAAACCCACCATTCCAGAATTTCGTTTTATCATTACAACCCCACATTTGTCATTCCAGGCTAGACCCGAAATCCACTAAAATACTGTGCGAGCAAAGCAAACATAGTTTTTCATAGTCAACTTTTTGGCTAACGTTCTGCCATACAAAGCTAAAAACATTGCACGCACACTCAGGAAATCGGCACACTCAGCATTAGGTTTTGTAAAAACAAATCAGGAGAAAAACATGAAAAACCTGTTTTTATTATTTCTTGCCATAATTTGCATGACTCACACAAATTACGTTTTTACCCAAGGCACTTTAGGCGAAACCCAAGAAAAACAAGACCATTTTATAAAAAAATTGAATGAACAGCACGAATTAATAAAAAATCTAGAAAGTGAAATCTCTAACAGAAAAGATATAATTAAAATTTTATTGCGACAATTACCAATATCAGTAGAAGACGAGAAGCTTAAACAAGATATAAGTTTTTTAAAAAGGGACTTGAAAAGCCTTACCAAGCAACTAGTAAGTACAACAAACCAAAACGTAGAAATTATTAAAACATTTTTCAAAAACGAATTACCTCACAACGCAATAGATATTATATCTACAAGCACCAATATCAACGCAAGAGAGTTTGGGTTTGCCTGGAAAAATGCAATTTTCCAAGCCCAAAAAAATCAAAAAACAGTTAATCTTGAGACAGTTACTAAAAATTTCATTGAAACCCAAAATAGACCAAATGTTGATCTCTCACAAACAAAGGACCAACAACATAAAAAGCTTTATAACTCAATCGAACCAGCCAGGCCTAAAGATAAAAAAAAGCGTGAGTTGGGAAGAATAGTAAAATCATTTAATCCAGATAATTTAAAAAATTTCTTAAATAGAATAGAAAAGAGATACAAAATAATATTAAAAGAAAAAAACAAAGCAGAGGAACAATTAAAAGCTGAGGAGGAGAAGCTAAAAACCAAACTAGCTAACACTAAAGAGAGATTAAAGCAAACTAAAAAATCTTTAGAAAAACTCCCAGAAGCAAAACGTTCACAAAGTCGATTTCAAGCCACAGCTACTACTCTATCAACTCAGATAATGGCACTAACAAAAAGCCTAGAATCCATAGACGAAAACTTACGAAAGATTGAAAAATCAGAAACAGAAGCAACACAAAACCTGATACGTCAAAAGAGAGATGAAAAGAGCCGCAGCTTGTGGAGAAGATTTAGAAATTTCATTACAAGGGAACAAAGAATACCGACAATTACAGACACAAAAATACCTTCTAAGAGCACGCACCCACAATCTACAACAAAAAAACTTCATCCCCAAATCCAACAAATACAACAACAAACACGATGGTCAACAGATCCACTTAAAAAAAAGCCGCAAAGACAACCCAGAGGCCCAAAACATTGAATTCTAGGCCTAAAAACCGGCACAATCAACGCCAGGTTTGTCTAGTAAAATAGAAAGACTGTCTCTTCACGATCTAGGAAAGCAGCTTCAAGCCAATAACATCTACACCATTAAACAAACTCATCTGGAGGCGCGCTCAGCGCCTCCTTCAACAACAATTCTCTTGCCCCAAACCACCACAAAAGTGAAAACTGAGCCTACCCGTCAAAAACAATTCATAATCCAAACCACGAGGAACGCACTATGAACATAAAAATAGTCTTGCTTGTTGCAGGTTTTACATCCGCGCTAGGCGCCAACCCAATACAAACAACAAAACCAAATCTGGGAGAACTTCTTAAAAAAGCCAACAAAATTGGGCTAAACCTTCCACAAGCTCAAGCCCGGCTTCAAATAATGCAATCACAAAGACCAGCCAAAACAGTTGCGCCAAAACCACGCATAGATGTTGTTGAAGAGGCACTACCAACAGCTCCAAAATCAATAAAAAAAAACACGAACTCAACGTATAAAAGATATTTTGAAGGAATTTGGAAGATCCAAAAAATGACTAATTCGGTAGTCCTATCCCAAAATAATCAAAACAAAACTGTCACTCCGGGCTTTGACCCGGAGTCCAGAAAAACTTTTCTAATAAATATGATTCTGAATTTTAAATATGATTTTAAAAATAAAAGGGCTACTGGATCCCAGGTCACGCCTGGGATGACAAAAAGTCGAAATGCTTGAAGGCAAATTGTTTTAGTGTAAGGTTATAAGTATCTTTAAAATAAATAGTGGGGCGGCCCAAAAGCCGCCCCACTATTTATTTCTCTTCTAAAAGTTTTTTCACCAATTCTCCGCTAAATTTCCAACTCAAAATTTTCGCTTGAGGCCAATTCTGGTCTTCATCCCCAGAATAAATTACAAAATTATTACTAGATGAAGGGAATTTTTTAATTTTTTCTAGATATTTAAATTGTTTAAAATAGTCAGAGTTGGCGGTCCTACCACTTTTAATCTCAACTGGTGTCAACCTGGCTCTGTGCTCAATTAGACAGTCAACTTCATTTCCTGCAATATCTCGCCAAAAAGATAAAGTTGGAGCGCTATCTATATTAGCAAACTGCTTAAAAAGATCTGAAATGACAAACGATTCTACGAGCCCACCTTTTAAGTAGTGTGATTCAAGCTCATCTGGCGATTTAATATTCAAAAGAGAACATGCAACACCAGTATCAACAAAATATAATTTTGGAGATTTAACAAGGCGTTTACCAAAATTATTAAAGTAAGGTTGCAATAGAAAAATGACATAAGTCGCTTTTAGTAAAGAAATCCATGATTGTGCTGTTTTAAAATCAATTCCACAATCATTACACAATGAAGAAAGATTAAGAACTTGCCCGATTCTTCCCGCACACAAACGCATAAATTTTTGGAAAAGCTCAAGATTTAAAATATTTTTAATCTGCCTAACATCTCGCTCTATATAACCATGTATATAACTTGGATAGAGCTTGGTTGGACTAATCTCTTCAGCATAAAGGCGAGGATACAACCCTTTAAAAACAACTTCTTTAATATTGGAATTTAGACGATTTGCCTGTTGTAATTCATGGATAGACAATGGAAATAACGTCAATAAAGAAATTCTGCCAGCCAGAGTTTGGGTAACAGCCTGATTTACAAGTATGTTCTGTGAGCCAGTAATAATAAAAAACCCTTTTTTATTTTCTCTGTCAATGATTGTTTGCATATAAGAAAGGAGTTCTGGAACATGCTGAATTTCATCCAAAATGATTCCATCTTTTGTCGCATACTCTTTTAATAATCCACGAGGATCTCTTTTTGCGAGGTCACGCATATCAAGATCCTCCAAACTGACATAGCCATGTTTTTTGAATGTACTTTGGATTAGAGTAGTTTTCCCTGATTGCCTAGGTCCCAAAACAGCAACTGCTGCAAATTGTTGAGCTGATTCCAATAAAGATTTTGTAATATCACGATAAATCATATTTTCCATCCGCTTTTGCATTATGTTTTATTGTGTAACTACAAAAAATATATAACAAATTTGACTATTTCGGTAATCCTATACCAAAATAGTCAAAAAACCACCACAAGCACTTCAAGAAAGGCCAAATCAAACAGAACAAGAATAAAAATGGGGCGGCCCAAAAGCCGCCCCACTCTTTTTTGCAGTTTCTAGTGCACTAGAAGTTAAACGAAATCTCTGCACCAAAAGTCTTGTAGATTGCGGTGCGTTTACCGCGTTTGAGTGGATACTTAAAGAAGGCATTGATGCGAGGGCCGTGTTTGCAGCCGTACTCATCGCTCCAGTCAAATCCAGCTCTAAAGATAAGCTGATGGTACACAGATTCTTGGTAGCGTTCTGAGGTATTGATTGGACCTGTCAAGCTGTCATCCCAGCGAGAATGATCAACCGAGAACTCATCTTCTGAGCGCCAGCTACCTTGATATGAAACCCCAGCAGTAAACACTTCTGCAATTTTGTGCCCTTCTGCAATGGCAGTTATACGAAGTTGTGTGCCTGCTTTGCGAGTTGCTTCAACTTCTTGCGACAGTAACAGTTCTGTTTGGCATGCACTTGTACGCAAACGACGCTGACCAGTTTCGTTAAATAAAACATTGATGTCTGCTGCAGCACCAAGACGCAACTTATTTTCAAAATAAAGGTTCATACCACCTGCAAGTGGAATAGCCCAAGCACCGTCATTTCCCAAAGGAATACTTAATGCATGGTCAACATCACGACGATTACTTGTTGGAATAGCTACACCAGCACGTGCCCAAAGACCAACAGTTGAAAGCCCGTCTTCAAGTTGATCATATTCTTCGTTCCACGAAAGCATGCAGGTTATGTCACCAAGACCGTGATCTTTTAGATCATCAACCCGCAAGCCATCACCATAAACATCGGTAACATGGTCAAGCACATCTGTAAGCTGTGTGTGCAGCTGACCGATAGGAAGGTTGTTCGGATTAGGAACATTCACCCACGCAACATCGGTGGTTTCTACCATCTTGAGCGGAATATATATTCCAAGCTCCCAGCGACCTGGAACTGATTCCCAAGGCAATGCTGCTGAAAGCCAGATATTTACATCTGTTTCTTTACGTTTGCCATCGAGCGTAACGCGACCACGAATGTCATCGTCAGTTAAACTGAGTGGTGTTGTAAGACCTGTGATAAAGTTTAAGGCTGATCCTGCAGGTTCTTCATTAAACATAGCAATAGCAGATTCACTTGGCCCAAAAATGCGAAGCGGCTCAACCGTTTCACCATCTTTGTCTAGCCCTTGCATATCAAATCCGTATTCCATGCTTATGCCGTAGTTAACCTTGTAGCGGTCTTTTGTTTCTACGCAAACTTTTTCGACACCTTCCGATGTTACTTTTTTAACCTCATTTTTTATCTGTGCTGCTGGCGGTTGCCAGAGATATGAATCGTATGCAAATCCAAAGTTGGTGTGTGCATATGGCATTGCGGGCACGGTTATACCGACCAAAGCAATCCCGAGTGCGAGTAAACCTCTCGTGTTTTTCATGTCCTACTTTCCTCCTAGGCACTTTCCAGAGCCGATTATTACCAAATCCCGCTCCGATAATTTCTAACGTTTGCTACCTGAATTTCAACATTTCCGCGAATTACCCCCTGTAATCAGGAAACGTTAAGAGGGGAGTTTTGCTCCCCCCCACTAACAATTATTCTTGGAATCTTACACCAAAGCTACCAGCAGCAATGAGTGCGCCATTTGCAGTGTTGTGTACTAGATCTGCAAAATACATTGGTTCGTGCCCAAGTGCAAGGTCAAATGCAGCAGCAGTTTCTGTTGGAGTTGTTCCCGTTCCCAATGGGAAGGTATTCAAGACTGTTGAACATCCACAAGTCTTGGAAAGTCCAGTAAACCCAACACCATTGATCATGCAATTGTACCTGAGTGCACCAAAGTTCTCCTGAAGTCCAGATGTGTCATACACGGTGAATATTTCAGCACCAACATTGGTAGAATTGCTATCAAGAACAGTCGGCTCGATTAATCCATTTGCTGCAGCGGAAGTTCCTGTTACTGAATACCGATACAGTCTTGCTTCGTTTTTAGCAAGTGAACCTACAAGAACATAAAGATTACCAATTACCGAACCAGCTGCAGCAGCTTGAGTACCTTGAAGAAACTTCATTCCAAGGACAGGACCCTTGCCAGTTGGAAGAGGTACTGTTGTAGCCACGGCTTGCCAGTTTGTCGCAGAAATACTTGCTGTCCAATCGGTTTGGAAATATAAACCCTTAGTTGTTGCAAGATAGCCTCGCGCTTCAACCACAGAAGCATCATTACTTCCAGCAACAGGTTCCATACAAAGCATCCATTCGTCAGCAGCACACTGATAAATAACCGTAGCACCTATCGCAGCAGTAACTGCAAGATCAAACTTGTTTGCAGCCATAGGAATACGAAGAAGCTGTTTGTCTGTCATTACATACAAGTTCACACCATCCGCTCGCATGGCATATACTGGTCCGGTAATTCCAGCCAGCTTCTTAAATGTAGCAGTGCCCAATCCTGCAGCATTGGCAAGGCCACTTCCAGCAGCCCAACCAGCGCCAGATGCATCCACACTCCAAACAGCCAGTCCATTTTGACCACCTGCAAAAAGCCACCCAGTATTGGCAACGGCACCATCACGAGCAAACTCAGAACAGTAAACTTCACCTAGATCGCCTAAAGCGGCATCAGTGAAATCTTCAACATAAGTTGCAGAGTAATCAGATCCTGGAACAGTAGGAAGCAGAGCGGGAGCCGTCTGTGTACCACCACCGGTTCGTGCAGCAACAACTTCCTTGTTACCAGTGAAAACAATCCACGAATGTCCGGCAGAACCAACACCATTGTAAAGACCAGGAGTCATCGCACCAAAGTGTGTTGCAGAATAAACACCACCAGCTGTTATAGGCAGGGAATTGTCAATACCAATATCTGTAGTTGTTCTCAATTCAGCTAGGCCATATCCAGCGGCAGCATTACCGCCAAACCATTGCGTTAAGCCAACTGTATCTGCAGCATCTGTTGTTTGGTATGTATGCCAGATATTGCCTGTTGCCGTATCCATAGCCATATGGTAGACGCCTGTGTAAACACCACCAACACGTGTCCATGAAGTCCATGCTTGGATTGTTCCGGCCTTGCTGAAAATTGCAGTACTTGCAAAAATACCAAGCTCACCAGTTCCACCAGAAGTAGAAGTTACAAATACTGTATCTCCAACAACTTGCATGTCTGTTATTACATCAGATGTCTGAGCAGATGTAGGGACAACAACACCACCACCAACTACACCAGGAACACTGTCTGCTGTAGAGGCATGGTTACCAATCAGAACTTCGTCAACACCAGCAACCGCATCAGGATCAGCAGTCCAAATATTTGTAGATGCCGTAACTTTTGCAAGTTTACCTATATTGTTTGCAGTAGCAGTACTTCCATCAACAATAGGTAATGCAAATACTTTCATTGCCGAAACTGCGTTGTCGTTGTCATCAATGTCGGCTTGAGTAATCAAGTAAGAAAAGCCTGTCGAGGTGTGCATTGTCTTTACTTTATTAACCAAAAGATTAAAAGTATCGTTTGTAGCAATAGCGTGAGCGGAACCACTTGCTGCACCAATTGCAGCTAAAGGACAACAACCCTCAACAAGCAAATCACCGGCGGTTACATTTGTGTACAAACCTGCATCAGTAGCCGATGCAATTCGACCAATCAAAACACCTTGTTTGTCAGAATCTGCAAGAGAGCTATTAAGTTCAAGCCCTATAAAAAGACGTTCAAGCGTGGAATCCCAATGCATGTCTTTTACATAAAGAATATCTTCATCACCAACAAGCTCCTGTACACCATCAGAAGCATAAACTTCATTAAAAAGCTCACCTTCTTTGTACGCTGTTGGGGCACCAGCAACATCGGGTATTTTCATTACCTTTTTGGTACCAGCACCAACTTCGTCAAAAGTGTTGGTTGTTCCATTGCGCTTAAATGCTCTAACGGTACCGCCGGTTGTCGAAAAGTTAGCAATACCAGTTGCATAAGCAGAAGCAAAAACGTATGTATCAGAGCCAATAACACCACCAGCAACAGCAGAAATTACACCAGAGGTGGCATTATCAAATTCTCTGAAAGCAATTGAGCTAATTACCGCAGAACCATCCGTTACATTATCAACCAAGTGAAATTTGGTTTTATCTACTTGATTAACAACAATTGGTTTTGTTCCAGCAAGAGAAAAAAGATTGACGCCGGAGCCTCCATCGGCACCAACCTGCTTATTATAAATTGGATTTATTTGAGCGGCAACGCCATTAACTATTGCAGTTGCTGGGGTACTAAATGTGGTATCAGCTACTAGCGGTGTTCCGACAGCCGTACCGGCTGCAGGATCTACGAATCTTTGAACTGTTTTTGTTGTCGCGGCTGCGCCAACATTGGCTGTATAATATCTTTTATTTATTTGATCAAATTTACCCGCGAGATACATATCAGCAGCACCTGCTGCTGCCGTTGCCCATCGAGCTTCGAGGCCTGCTGGTAGAGAGCAAATCACGGCTCCCAAAATTACTAAAATCCTTGATGTCTTCATCAAAAATCTCCTTCGCTCCTGGTCAGAAGATACATGTTTTACAAAAAAGAACACTTCGAAAAAAGTTTTTCTAAGCCACCCTCCTCCTCTTGTATCGTGCCTCCAGAAGCACCGCCAACCCGAACAGTCTAATAACGGAGCCCACCTTACCACAGCAAAGCAGGAATCTGGAACATCTTAGCTGCAGAAGGTAGACATGCCAATACCCTATTATCCTCGCTCTTCAACGGTAACATAAGATCCAAGAAAACCGAGCGGCCCCTTTTTATATTTTGCCTCATTTAAAAACTTCTGCTCCAACAAGTACCCGTACCTGGTCATATTACGCTTCAAGGTTACCAATGATTTGACCCAACAAATAAGGTAAAATATGCTGTTGAAATCTACAACACAAATTCAAAGGAACATAAATGTTAATCGTAGACAAAGAAATTTCCATGAACACTATCCTTGAAATGTCACAAAATCATTTTGGCGATCTGGTTAAAACCGTAGTCGATATAAAAAGAGGAATCATGGCAGTTGATGCTGAAATGCATTGCGACGAAGAGCAATTTCTTCTTGAAAAAGGTTCAGAACAAGATGATCTTTGGGGAATAAACCTGTATCCTCAAAAAGCACAAAAAAACTTTGCAAATATCGAAAGTTGGGTTGAATTTGATTCGATGATTAACCTAAGACCATCATGGGGCAATAAAACACGCGGAGTAGATGATCTAAAAATTCAAAAAAAAATACTCAGCATTGTTAAAACATTGGTAAAAAAATGATTCAACACAAATCAATGGCAGCGGGCAGGTGGCAGCAATTTTGCCTGGTCGAACAACTCGCCAACGTCGGAAGCGAAATCTTCAGAACTATCAACTGGAAAAACAAAGGCGATAATGAATACAGTAAAAATTCCTTCTACCGAGCTCTCGAACTACTTGATCTTACAATTCGCGATCCCAAAAACATAAAAAGACTCCGGGAAATTTGCAGAACCAGAGAGGCTCTGGTTGACCACTTTGTCTTTGATAATGAATACAACACCACCGATGAACAGTGGGAAAAATATTTCTATCAAATGACATATGCAGCAGCTCTAAGAAGAGGAAGATAGCACCACCCTATCCTCGCTCTTCAACGGTAACGTAAGACCCGAGCGGCCCCTTTGTTACAGTAAAGTGAACTGGAAAGCGATCTTTAAGCGCAGGAAGGTGGGAAACAACGATAACCTTAGAAAAATCTTCTCGCACAATATAAAGTGCATCCATAAGCCGAGAAAGGCCTTCTTCGTCTTGCGAACCAAAACCTTCGTCAATAATTAATGTCTGTAACGCAGCACCGGCGCGGCGTGCCAAAAGTTTTGAAACTGCAATGCGCAAAGAAAAATCAATTCTAAATGCTTCACCACCAGAAAACATTTCGTACGGGCGAATACCACTGGTGTCAGAAATTTTTATATCGAGCGATTCGCGCACGCCACCTTTTTTCATATCACGCTGCGATTCAATAAAAACTTGCGCTTGGTTATCCGTAAGGCGGGAAAGTAGCCGGTTTGCTTCATCTTCAATTTCTGGCACAGCATTTTCGATAAGAAGCGCCTGAATACCGTTTTTGCCAAATGCTTGGGCCAAATGCTGAAAATCAGCACTTTCTTCAGCCAAAAAATTTAGTTTCTTATCCAAACCAACCAACTCACCCTTCAACTTTTCAATCCTTTGCAGCTCACTGCGCACGGTCGCTTTTTCCTGCAAAAGCCTCTCGCGTTCTTTTATTAACAAAGAAAGATTCTGACGTGCTTTGGCCAAATCGGATTCAAGTGTTAAAACATCGCATGTTTTAACATTGCATGTTTCAACATCGTCCCCGGCATCATCACACTCAGGAGAAAGTTTTTTTAACTTTTCATTAAGTTTTTTAATTTGCTCACGAATGTGTAGCAGCTCCTGACGACGACGCGCCTGATCAAGGCGCAATTTTTCTACATGAGATGCTTGGTCGCGCTTATGTTGCAAAACTTCTAGTGTTTTTACAATATCCTTATGCTCTGCTTCATCATAAATATTCTGCTCGCGGCTTTTTTGTACCTCTTTAAGTTCTTGGCGCATTTGGCATAGTTCTTTGTCAGTTTCAATCGCTTTTTGTACATGCTTTAAAAGAACCACCAAATACTTTTCACTATTTTTTACTTTTTCTTCTTCTTGATTAAACAAAGCCTCAGCTTTTTTCTTTTTGGTTTCGCACATTTTTTGTTCTTGCAATAGCCGCTGGCATTCATTTGCAACTTCTACTAGCCTTCCGGCCTTCTGCTCGTACTGTGCAACCTTTTTTTGTAGTAAATTTAGCGACTCGTGCTGGTCGAAAAGTATCTTTTTTAGCCGTGGAATCAAATGCTTTATTCGCTCAAGACAGTGCTTGCAGTGGTTCAATTCATTAGCAACCTGCGCTCCCAAAAACCGCTTACGCTTTGCCGAAAGCATTTGTTCGCATAATGGACAGCATGGATTGTTATCACGGCACACCGCACCCTGCTTATGATCAAGCTCAGATTTAAGCTTAGAAAACCAATTTCCTTTTTGAACAAGCACCTGATAAAACGATCGCCTTTTTTCGAACTGAGCGCGCACTTCTACAAGCTCTAAGCCTAGTTTCTTTCCTTCTGCTTCATCTTTTGCACCATCAGCAACTTGCTTTTCAAGTGCTTCGATACGCTGTGCAATTCTTGTACTTTCTGCGCAAATGGCCTCGAATTGCGAACTAAAAGTTGCAACATGGGTTCGCTCTTTCTCTAGATCCTGCCTTTGCTGGTTAAGCTTTACATCCAACTCCTGCCTAAAAGTCAGCAATCGCTGCTGCTCCGCCTTTTCGATATCAATAGCCTTGCGGTCAAGCTCGTTCTTTAATGTTTGTTTTTTGCGAAGCTCAGCATCTTTTGCAGCAACCTTTTTAAGCTCACGCTCAAGAGATTTACCACATGGAATGCTTAAAATTTGTACATGATGTCTGCGCCATTGGCCAGCACACTCAATAAATCGGGTTTTTAATTCGTCACGCTCGCTACTCACAAGCGTAATTTCTTGCAACACCACATCAAATTTATTTTTTTTACGCTCAAGCAACCAGACGTTCTTTTCTGCAACCTGCCCTTGAAGGCCAAGCTCATCCAACTTGGCCAGATATTCACCAAGCTTTATTTCAAGCTCAGGTTGCTTTTCCACCTCGTCTGCAATGCGCTCGCGAAGCGCCTGCATGGTAGCCCCCTCCTGCTGCAGGCTGCGAACCTGCTCCATAGCCGTTTGGTGATACTGATCAAAACGATCGATTCCTAAAATTTTTGCTAGAACTTGCTTGCGCTCACGAGGCGTTTTTTTAGAAAATTCGTCGGCAGAACCCTGACGCAAAAAAGATGAATTCGAAAATGTCGAAAAATCTATTTTTAAAAGATCTTCAAGCTTAGCCTGTGTTTGCCGCATCGTTTTTTCAGTCAAGGAAACAAACTTGTCAGATCCTAAATCATGCACTTCAAGATCTAAGGCTGTTATGGGCCTTGAATAAGTTTTAAAAAATTCACGCCGCACGCGAAAAACACGGCCAGTAAGTTCAAATTCAAAACTAACAAGCATCTTACTCTGTCCAAGGCGCAAAAGGCCTTCGTCAGGCTTAGATGCCCCAGAAACTTTTCTAGCTTGCCCCCACAGCGCCCATGTAATGGCATCAAGAAGAGCCGATTTCCCATGGCCATTTTTCCCCGAAAAACAGATTAGCGAATGGGACGAAAAATCAATAGTCTGCAATGTATCACCGTAGCTGAGAAAATTTTTAAGCTGCAACTTACGGGGAATCACAACAACCGCCAGATTTAAAAATGTATGTTATCGACTAGATTTTTGTCTCATAAATTTTATCGTTTGGCAATGTTCCGCTTTCAAGATTAGTTATTTGCTGCAACTGCTCGCCAGTTATTTTTGCATCAGACAGATCAGCCAAAGCAAAGTCATTTTCGCCCTCAAATGTTGCACCGGAAAAATCAGTCCCAGAGCAAATTGAACCAATAAATTTACAGTTTTTAAAAATAACATTTTTAAAACTTGCATGAATTAAAAAAGCGTTGGAAAAATCAACATTTTTCAGTATTGCACCATCAAAAGTAGCATACTCCAAATTCGCATGACTCATATCAACGGATATAAAATTTGCACCAATAAACTGAGTATTGC
>DAOVOC010000021.1 GCA_030629865.1 bacterium | reverse complement strand
GGTCTTCAACACGAAGGTGGTTGGGGTCGGTGTACATTTCCATAACTTTTTTAGAAACGGTGTCTGCATCGTCAGAAAGGTAGATGGCGTTGCCCAATGATTTGCCCATTTTTGCTTGTCCATCGATTCCAGGAAGACGGGCGCCAGTTTCTGGCACGAGTGCTTTGGGGCGAACTAAAACAGGAGCGTAGATTTTGTTGAATTTGTCTACTATTTCGCAGGTTTGCTCAATCATTGGAAGTTGGTCTGCGCCAACAGGAACTAAATTTGCTCCAAATGCGGTTATGTCCGCAGCTTGGCTGATGGGGTAGACAAAAAACCCAACAGGAACGCTGTCTCCAAACCCTTTTTGTTTAATTTCTGTTTTAACGGTTGGGTTGCGGCTTACGCGGGCTACTGTAACCAAATTCATGTAAAAAATGGTTAGTTCGGCGATTTGTGGAATCATAGACTGAATAAAGATTGTACTTTTGGTTGGATCGATTCCGACTGCTAAATAATCTAGCGCGACTTGCGTTATGCTGCTACGGACCTTTTCGGGTGTTTGGGCGTTGTCAGTTAGCGCTTGCACATCGGCCATCAAAATAAACTGATTATATTCATCTTGTAGCTTTACTCGGTTCTGGAGCGAGCCTACGTAATGTCCCAGATGGAGCGGTCCTGTTGGCCTGTCGCCAGTTAAAATTACTTGCTTGCTCATTGCTTTTTCCTTGAAATTTTCTTATTTAGTGTAAACTTCTATTTTTATACCACAATAACGGTGAATCTTCCCAATTCCACCTCTCTATTCCTAACCTATAAAATATGGTTTTTATTTTTTAAAACCCAAAATTAATGGAGTTGTTATGTGTGGTTGCGGAGGAAAAGGTCTTTGTGTTTGTCCAAAATGTGGTGGAAAGTGTACTAAGGGTAACGATGTGTGCCAAAAATGTGGTGAAATTTGTGTTCCACAAAGAGACAAAAAGTGCTTTTGCCATACTTGTGGACAAGAATGCAAAGAGTGCGGTGGCAAATGTCCAAAATGCGGTAAATTATGTGGTGACTAAAATATGAGGAATAGTATATGAAGTGTGCATGCGGTTGTCAGTGTAACAGTAGGCATAAGGTTGAGCCTGTAATTACTTGCCAAGGATGTGGAAGTAAATATGGGCCAGAAATAATTAGATGTCAAAAATGCGGTTGTGATCTTACCGGATGCCACACATGCAAAAAGTGTGGTAATAAATGCGATGAGGGGTGCAATTTCTGTCACGATTGATTGAGGATAAAACCTGTAGCTTGTCCCCGTACATAATGAACGGGGACTTTTTATTTTTGTCTGTTAAGTCTTTTCCACTTTTGGATTACAAATCATGGTTTATCGAGAAGCGGTAGCATCTTCTTAAATGTTCTACTGGTTCTTTTATTAAATCGACCTGTCGCGACAATCAGTCTGTTATAGGATTTCTTATTAGACAAATTTGTCGGTTTTTAAAATTTTTTTTGTACCGTTTCCGCTATGCGCTATACTCATCGAATGTTGTTTGTCTGATGTGTACCAGAGGTCATACCTCTTTTTTTTGATGGGGAATTTTGAATATGGCAGTAAATTTTAAACTTATTGGGACTACTCTTGTACTAGCTGTAGGAGCTTTTATTGGACGTGGTTGGAGAAAAGAAAAGGTAAGCGCAATGGGGCTTTCTGCTAAAGATATCGTTATTGACAAAGATACTTATTCAGGAGTGATTATCGGTGGTGGCCCTGCAGGCCTTACCTCTGCAATTTATTTGGCACAGGCGCAATACAAACCGCTTTTGGTCGAAGGCAAAACTCCGGGTGGTGCTTTGACTCAGTCGCATGCCGTTCACAATTGGCCTGGAGAAAAAAACATCAGTGGTGCAAAGTTGATGGAGCAAATTCGCGATCATGCTTTGCATACAGGAGCAAAGATTGAAAGTGAAGAGGTTGTTAGTGTCGACTTTTCTGCATGGCCTTACAAATTGACAGTCAAAAGTATTCTTTCAGGTAAAGAGCGTGGTATCAAAGCACTTGCGTGTATTGTCGCAACAGGTTCGATTCCTAACTTTTTAGGAGTACCCGGCGAACGCGGTGACGACGGTTATTTTGGTCGCGGTGTTTCAACCTGTGCGGTATGTGATGGCATCTTTTATCGCGGCAAAATTGTGGCAATTGTTGGTGGAGGTGATTCTGCCATTGTAGAGGCGGGCTACCTTTCTTCACTTGCCAAAGAGGTGCATATTTTAGTTAGAAAAGAGGCCTTTCGGGCGGCAAATGGTGTTAAAGATCGTGTTCTTACTTTGCCAAATGTAAAAGTACATTTTAATACAGAAGTGCAGGAAATTGTTGGTGATGGCAAAAAAGTAACGCATGCCAAAATTGTAAATAATAAAACAAATGAAGAATCGGATTTACCTATCGATGGGCTATTCTTGGCGATTGGTTCGCATCCGAATACGGCCTTTTTTGCCGGTCAGATTGAATGTGATCAAAACGGTTATATAATTTTAAAGAAAGATCAGCAAACATCTAAAGATGGTGTTTTGCAGCCGGTGATGTTGCAGACCCAATTTATAAACAGGCGATAACTTCAGCCGGGGATGGCTGTAGGGCTGCTTTGCAGGCTATGGAATTTTTGCAGAAGGTAGGTTTTGTGCAAGAAAAGGGCAATTTAGTGCCAGAAGATGAAAAAACGATAAAAGCTGAAGACAAGACTGAGACTGTTATTGTAAATCCTCCTGTTGCGGAGAAGAAAATACCCCAAGAAGAACCGGAGCAAAAGCTGGTTATGGCAAAAGATACTGATGGAACAGTAATTACTATCAGCTCATCAGATCAGCTTGAAAAAGCGCTCAAAGAAAGTGGCCGTCCGGCGGTTGTAGATTTTTATGCAACATGGTGCATGTCATGCAAAATGATGCATCCGATCTACGAAGCGCTTGCCAAAACATTTTCAGGTAATGTTGATTTTTACAAAGCTAACGTTGACGATGTTGGAAAACTTTCTTCAGAGTACGGTGTACGAGGCATTCCAACTTTTGTGTTCTTTGATGCATCTGGCGAGGAACAAGACCGTCTTATTGGTGCACAGAGCGCAGAAGATATGACAGAGCGCATCGAAAACCTTTTGTAATTACTTTTTTGTTATGGGGACGAAGCTGCTTTTGGCTGCGTCCCCAGTTATAAGGTTTTTGTTTGTTTATAATTTTTTACTTGATTGGCGTTATTGAATAGTTTTTAATTTGTCATCCCAGCCGGCGCCTGTTCCAGACAACGATCTGGGGTGGTGGGATCCAGGCCATATAAAGCTTATTTAGAGGTTGCATATTTTAGGATCGTTATAGAATTACAAAAGAGGATATGTGAAAACATATTATGTTTACATCATGGCAAACAAAAGAAATGGCACTCTTTATATTGGTATGACAAGCAATATTAGTCGCCGTATTTATGAGCATCAGAACGGTTTGTTAAAAGGATTTTCTGAAAAATATGCTACAAAAAATCTTGTTTATTGTGAATTAACCGATGATGTAAACGCAGCGCTTAGGCGTGAAAAAACACTCAAAAGCTGGAATCATTCATGGAAAATTCGATTGATAGAAAAAGCCAATCCTTATTGGAAAGATATGGCCAAGAGTTTTTAGGGCATCTTACATAGATGATTTGTTTGCAAGTGTTGTTTTGGCCTGGATCCCACCTCAAAGGCTGGGATGACACCTTTAAATATATAATGTTAATAAATACGCTTTGAGTTTCATAAAAGTCTTAGCGTGATAATGCGAAGCTGTTTTTGGCTGCGTCCCCCAGTTCTTTTTTAATAAAACGGCGTTGTTGCATAATTAATTTATGTCTTTGTTTCTAGGAACTTTGTCTACAATGTCATCCCAGCCCAGTGGCGATTTTAGAGCCGCTGCGAGGTGGGATCCAGGCCAAATAATATTTGAATAAAGATGATTTAGTCAGAATTTTTATAATTTTAATCCAAGAACTTTTTACTCTAGATCTGATGATAAACCCTTGCAAATCAAGCCTCTATTGCCCTGGATCCCACCGCCCCAGATCGTTGTCTGGGACAGGCGCCGGCTGGGATGACAAGTAAGGAGTCCACAGTATGGACAAGTTGGAAAAGATTGAATTATGCAACGACGCTGTTCTTTTTTTAATAAAACTTCATTATGGTGTTTTTTTCTATTAACAACTCTAATAAAGTTTCAGATAGAAGCACTTGCGCTTTAAATCGCTATAAATCCCTTTGAAATAGGATTTTGGGTATGTTTTGAATTTAAATTTGATTTTTTGTCTTTGTCTTGAGAGAATCTGGTAACAATCAGTTCGGCGTCGCAAATCCGGGTAACGCAAAAACTGATGATTGAGAGTGCCACATGACAGGTGCTCGCGAGTTTCTATAAACCGTTTGTGTTTTTAAACATATACGGTTAATAGAAATCATGTTGTAATAGACAGGTGCGTTGCCTGTCATGGAGTAGGTGCGGAGATCATGTGAATGTTTTTCGCGATGTTTAATTGATGGGGTGCAAAATCCCCAAGGAGATAATAATGCAAAAAAAATTGTTGGTTGCTCTTGTCGCTTTGACAGCTGGTTCAGCTGTTCAAGCAGAAGTTAGTAGCACAAAGTGTTTTGTTTATGGTGGTGTAGGTGTTAGTGCTGCAGCTCTTGCAGGCCTTGCTTATTGGAAAGCTGAAAAGCTTGCTGAAATGACTGGTTTAACTGCAAAGCAATTAAAAATTGCTGCAATTACTCTCGGTGTTTTTAGTGGTAGCTTGACTGGTCTTTCAGCTGCTTCTTACTTCTCAGGAAAAGAACTTTTAGTGTTTGGTAAAGGCTTGACTAAAGAACAAAAAGAAATAAAAAAGGCTCTTAGAGCAAATGCAAAAGTTGCTGAAGACGCTTTGAAAGATTTAAACAAAGGCAAAGAGGCAAAAGCCAGGTTAACCCTTCCTAAAGGTGTTACATTCGAATCTGCTATCGAAGGTAAGTTTGTAACAGTTAAAGAAGGTAAGGTTGACGGCGACCTTAAAGCCGGACTTTATGCAGCTGGTAAAGCCAAGCTTGCAGAAGGTGTTGAGCTTGCAGGCCTTACAGCTGTAGTAGCTGTTGAGGGCAAAGAAGAAGACGCTGAAAAGGCTCTTAAAGATGCTGTTGTTTATCCTCCAGTTGCAAATAGCCTCTTTGATAAAAACGGTAAACTTATAACAACCGCTACTTTAGAAGACCTCGAAACGGTTATTATAAAAGATGACGAACAAGGTTTATTTGTAGTTAAAGTATAATTCGACTGCTCGAATTAAATCGATTTCAGGGCTGGGACTTGTTCCCGGCCCTGATTCTTTTTGTTGGGCCTTCGCTTTACAACCTTGTTCCATGACAGGACTTACGCGAGTTTCTAAAAGCAACATTTAATTTATAAACTTTTTGTTCTGAATACACCTTCCCAGAAGCGTTATGATGAAAAGTGATCACCTACGTTGTCATCCCGCCACTTGATGCGGGATCTTTTCCTTATTTCGATTAAATTTTCTAAAGAAATATAGTTTTAGATTGTGTGAAAGTCATAAAAAGCCTTCCAGAATGAGTATTTGGAGTTTGAGAGGAGAAGATCCCGGATCAAGTCCGGGATGACAATTTTGTGGTCCAGTATGACAATTTTAATTTTTTTAAATAATAAGTAGGGGACCTTCCCTATCGGGCCTTTAAGTTAGTATCTCACCTATAGATTCTAGCAGGGGGCCCACCAAGGCCTGGGCCCCCTACCACCCCGGCGCCTTAACGATGGGGCTCGCCCGCCCCCCCTACCACCCCGGCGCCTTAACGATGGGGCTCGCCCGCCCCCTCGAGCACCCCCACAGCTTATTACTCTCAATGCAATGCCTTTGCAATACAGGACTAAGTGTTGTTCGTTGCATTCGAATGTTTAAGGCGCACCAGCAAGCAACAACCGTGATCTCTAAAACTTTGGTGTCATGATGGTAGAAAGTCGCTGGCTTTGTACAAAAAATTTTTAAAGATATTTTTATTTTCAAGTTTTCCAAGTTGTCATCCCAGGCTTAGATCGGCGTTGTTGCATAAGTGTAAATTCAATGAACAATGCTCTTAACCTCTGTCATCATCCGACTTGATCGGATGATCCAGGCCTATGAGTTTTAAAGAAAAATTAATTTTCAAAGGTCATCACCGAGTTTTAACCTCTGACGGTATAGTTTTAGAACAATTTGGTTGGCCTGGATCCCCAGGTCTGAGCCTGGGATGACATAATAGAAAGGCTCTGGAATTCAATACTTGTGTGGGAAATAAGCAAGGTGGCCGGTGAGGCCCCGAGTTTGGCCTTTAGATGGAGCGGTTGGCGATCTCATTCCTTATATTATTGAGCGCCATAGAAAGGGCTGAGGGGTCGTAGGGGGTGCCAGCTCTTTGATGGGCACCCCTTGCTTAGTCTTTGCCTGATGGGGAAGGTCCCCTACTTAGAAACTCTTGCTAAGGTTTTACTATCAGAAACTATTTTCCCCTAAAAATCCAATCCCAAAAATAAACTTGGACTCCAGGTGTAGCCCGAAAAAACACCAAAAACCATCAAAAAAGCCTATTTTTCTTCAGTTTGAAATATGACTTGCTTTTTTATATTTTCAATGCGAAAATGTTTTCATGAACCATTTCCACGGACCCGGGATCCAAAGAAATGCTTTCAAATGAGTACCACATGACAGGTGCTTGCAAGTGCCTAGAGCGTTTCTAGGACGATATGTTGTAAAGACAGGTGCGTTACCTGTCATGAGTAAAATGCGGAAAAGCGCGTGTTGCGCACATCCGTGATGTTTTAAAAATGGGGCGAAAATCCCAAGGAGATATGAAAATGCAAAAAATAATTAAAGGTTTGGCCCTTGCTCTTGCAGTAGCTTTTGCTGGTCAGAACGTTGTTGAAGCTGGTCTTAGCCCAAAAGCTAAAAAGGTTCTTACCTACGTAGCTATTGGTACCGGCGTTGTTGGTGCTAGTGTTGCTGGTTACCTTGGTTACAAAGCTTTGACTAAGCCAAGTTTTAAAAAATTAGGACAGCTTGATGCTGTAGCTAAGTTTGATAAAGAAGACGCATTGTTACAAGTTGACTCAATACTTGTTACAGCTTTTAATGATGCTGAAACCGCTTTGGCCACGTTTGCCGATACGAAAAAACTGTCAACAAGTAAAGAAGACACTATTAAGGCCAACAAAACGTCCAGAGAATTAGAAATTGCCTTTGGTAACGCTAAGTTAGCTCTTGTTAGAGCCCTTGGTAAGAACGCTTTTGTTCTCGATGATGCTCGTAAGGCTGGAACTAAATTTGAAATAGCTAAAGAAGCTAAAGCTAAAGCTAAAGAAGCTGAAGCTAAAGCTAAAGATCCTAAAGCTGAAGCTGAAACAGAAAAACCTAAAGTATAATTCGATTTCTATAGTTGGGCGAAGCTTTTAAGCGAAGCCTACTCGAATTAAATCGATTTCAGGGCTGGGACTCGCTTTCCGGCCCTGATTCTTTTTTATCCCAAAAGAATCAACTTTTCTTTCCAACAAAAAATTTTAAATATTTTTAAATAATGAGCGGTAGGTGCTCATCAAAGAGGTTTTTTAACTTCTAAGTAGGGGACGGCCAGGAGCTGCCATCCCCTACAACCCCAAAGAGTTCCCGGATCAAGTCCGGGACAAGCTTTTAGGCCGGACGGTTCGACAGGATGCGGCTCAGCGTCCGACCACCAAACAACTAAAGAAATATGAAGTTTATATCTTCTCCACTAAAATTTACTTGTATTTGTCGCGCCTCGCCGGCGACTTAAATCCAATTGGCCTACGAATATTTGACCGATTTGTCATTCCGGGCTTGACCCGGAATCTAGAAGTATGTTGTAAGAAAAGACATCTTTGAAATTAAATACCCATCTTGTAAGAAAAGGCTCTCTGGATCCCAGGTCTGAGCCTGGGATGACATAATAGAAAGGCTCTGGAATTCAATACTTGTGTGGGAAATAAGCAAGGTGGCTGGTGAGGCCCCGAGTTTGGCCTTTAGAAGGAGCAGTTGGCGATCTCATTCCTTATTATATTGATTGCCATAGAAAGGGCTGAGGGGTCGTAGGGGGTGCCAGCTCTTTGATGGGCACCCCCTGCTCTAGTTTAAAATTTCTTTTATAATCCCACCGGCCTCTTTCCATCCAACAACTGTTGCTGCCGGCCACCTTTGCCTATCTTCGCCAGAGTAGATGACAAAATTTTGTGCATTGGGAAAGCCTTTAATGCTTTCTATGTAGCCAAACTGCTTAAAGTAGCTGGTGTTTATTGTTTGGCTACTTTTGATTTCGATGCTTGAGATCAGAGTTTTGTGCTCAACAAGGCAATCAATTTCGTTTCCTGTGCTATCGCGCCAAAAAGAAAGCGTTGGGGCGCTATCCATATTTGCAAACTGTTTAAAGAGGTCGGCAATGATAAAAGACTCTATCAGTCCGCCTTTTAGATAGTGTGTTTTTAGTTCTTCTGCTGTTTTGATGTTAAGTAGTGCGCAGGCTATGCCGGAGTCTACAAAATATAGTTTTGGGGATTTGATAAGGCGTTTCCCAAAATTTTTATAATAAGGCTGTAGTAAAAAAATGACGTATGTTGCTTCTAGAAGTGAAATCCAGGATCGAGCTGTCTTTGTATCGATTCCACAGTCATTACACAGTGAGTTTAAGTTAAGAATTTGTCCTATTCTTCCGGCGCACAGCCCCATGAATTTTTGGAAAAGTTTTAAGTTTAATATGTTTTTAAGTTGCCTTACGTCCCGTTCTATGTAACTGCGGACATAATTTGTGTAAAGCATTGTTGGAGAAAGCTTATCATTATAAAGCCGAGGATATGATCCCTTAAATACGGCAGTTTCTATTGTGCTATCTATCATTTTTGCATTTAAAAGTTCGTTTATCGAAAGTGGAAACAATGTTAGCATTGCGATTCTGCCGGCGAGCGTTTGGGTAACAGCCTGGTTTACAAGGATGTTTTGCGATCCAGTTATTATAAAAAACCCTTTCTTATTATCTCTGTCAATTATGGTTTGCATGTAAGAAAGAAGCTGCGGAGCGTGTTGAATTTCGTCAATAATAATTCCAGAAGTGCTTGGATGCTCTTCCAGAAGTCCTTTTGGGTCTAACTCTGCAAACTCACGTGCCTGTGGATCTTCTAAGTTTATGTATGAATGATCTGGAAATGTGGTTTTCGCGATTGTTGTTTTGCCAGATTGCCTTGGGCCAAGAATTGCGACAGCAGGAAGTTGCTCTGCTGCCTTTTTTAATGTGCTAGATAAATCGCGTTTAATCATGGGTTTTCCCGCTTTTTTGATATCTGAGTAGTTCACTCCCTAATTATATATGTGTTAGTGAAAAATAGGTAGTGCTGTCCCTGTTTTGCATGAAAAGCGCCGAATAGGCACGATTTTTCGCTAATGGCAAGAAGCTTTTTGAATTTAGGCGGAATTTGTCCGATTGAGTGAAGTGGGAAGAGTGTAGCGTAAATGCGCAGGTTTGGGGCTTTTTTTGTACAATTAGGGACAGGTCTCCCCGAATAGACGGCACAGTCTGTTAAATAGGGATAGTTGTCCCCGATCTGCACGACTTCCTCTGAAAGTATACAGTTTTATGTGAAGGATTTAGGTACTAGAATGCTTTTTTAGTCAGATTTGTGGCAGTGCTGCAAAGACGCTACTCTTTATCAGTAGCATTTTAGGGATTTTAGATAGAGATAAAGTGATGCAACATTTTGACATTACATCTTATGATTTTTTAAAAAAGCTTAAAAAGTTGCCATGGGTCGAAGAAATTTGGATCTACGGCTCTAGGGCACGTGGTGACAATCAAGAGCGTTCTGATATTGATCTGGCAATTGTTTGCCCTTCTGCATCGCGAGATCAGTGGCATATTACAACAGATATAATCGAAGAGGCTGACACGCTGCTTGAAATCGACTGTGTACGTCTTGATACGATTTCCGATGATGATTTTAAAAAAGATATAGAAAGATACCATAAGGTTGTTTTTAATAAGGGAAAAAATGAATAACGACATTAGATGGAAAAAGTCGCTTACCAATCTTGGAAATGCTTTGGAACGGCTTGGAGAGGTTTTACAAGAACCGCTTGAAGATGACGATTATATTCTTGATGCAACAATTCAGAGATTCGAATTTGTAATTGAGCTTTTCTGGAAGACACTCAAGCATCTTTTAGCAGCAGAGGGGCGGGAATCTACAACTCCACGAGACACG
>DAOVOC010000060.1 GCA_030629865.1 bacterium | reverse complement strand
GAACAAGAGCTGTATAAAAAAGTGTTAATGGAAAACAAAAAAGCAAAGCTAAAATTTTTGCATTTGGCTGAAAAACACTTCCAACAGTGTTTATAAAAATACTGTCACGCAGAACTCTAATCGGCCATTGAGCACCGACTAGGCAAAATGCTCCAACAGAAAGATAAAAAAACTTCCGGGCCTCGTCACCCTTTAGTTTTCCCCATAAAAATGAAACCAATTTCTCTATCATGAAAAACCAATCATCCTGAGAAAATCATTACTTACGAAACCTTACAAAGCATCATTAGAAAAAAAAAACCCGCGATCCTTCACGGGGAACAAAGTTTCTTATTGAGCTACCGCCAAGCGGATTCGCCTTCATGATAAAAGTCTATCATCCATGGAAATCTCGTCAATTTTTGAAGGTATTTGCACAATAAAAAACATTACGAACCGAAAGGTCTTTGTAATCAAAATTAATTCCAAAGCAAAATTAAAACTGGTTTGTTATTTTGAATATGCACAATACCACCGTCAATAGGAGCCGTTTGTTCTATGTGCCCATCTTTAAAATAAGAAATCGAACTTCCACTTTTTAAAAGAGAAATAATTGGAGCATGACCGGGAGCAATAACAAACGAACCGGTTGGCGAAGCTACTTCAAGCCACTCAACCTTCATGAATGTTGAAGAATTATGCGAGAGTATTTCGATATCGAATTCTTTTTTATTCATCGAAAATAGCTACCTCTAGACCGCCACCTTTTCACGTGCCTGATGCCTCTTAAAAACTTCTTCCAACGATCCAGCCATATAAAAATCCGGCTCTGCGATGGAATCACATTGCCCAGAAAGAATTTTTTCAAAATCGCTTATAGTTTGTTCAACAGGAACAAATCTTCCAGGAATATTCGAAAAAGGCTCTGCAACGAAAAATGGCTGTGTCAAAAACTTTTGAATTCGCTTTGCCCGCTCTACAACAAGTCTGTCTCCTGGAGAAAGCTCTTCGATACCTAAAATAGCTATTATATCTTGCAACTCACGATATTTTTGTAAGATCTGCTGCACCTTACGTGCAACATGATAATGTTTTTCACCAACCACAGATTCTTTTAAGCCTGCAGATGAAGATTCGAGAGGATCAATTGCTGGATAAAGCCCCGCTTGCTGTAGTTTTCGCGAAAGCACCGTGCTCGCATCCAAGTGCTGAAACGTTGTTGCGGGAGCGGGATCTGTATAGTCATCAGCAGGAACATAAACTGCTTGAATAGATGTTATTGAACCTTTTTTGGTACTTGTAATACGCTCTTGCAAAGCGCCCATTTCAGACGCCAAAGTCGGCTGATAACCAACGGCAGAAGGCATGCGCCCAAGCAAAGCAGAAACTTCGGCTCCTGCCTGTACATATCTAAAAATATTATCGATAAAAAGTAAGGTATCTTTACCATCTTCGTCACGAAAATATTCTGCCATTGTCAAACCGGTCAGTCCAACTTTAAGCCGTGCTCCAGGCATATCGCCCATCTGACCAAAAACAAGTGCAGTGTTTTTAATAACACCCGATTCCTTCATCTCTAGCCAAGTATCTGTACCCTCTCGTGTCCGCTCACCAATTCCAACAAACACAGAGTTGCCATGATGCTCTACGGCAATATTACGAATAAGTTCTTGAACTAAAACTGTTTTACCAACGCCTGCACCACCAAAAAGGCCAATTTTTGAACCCTTCATGTATGGGCACAATAAATCGATAATTTTTATACCAGTTTCTAAAACTATTTCACTTGTTTCTTGCTCCGCAAGCCGCGGCGGAGCCCTATGAATTGACCAATATTCAGACGCTTCAACTTTTGGACCTCCATCAATTGTCTCGCCCAGAACATTAAAAAGACGTCCTAAAACAACATCCCCGACAGGAGTAGTAATAGGCTTACCTGTATCCATTACTGGAAATTTGCGTGCCACTCGCTCAACAGGATCAAGAGCCACACATCGAGCTATACCATCACCAAGGTGCTGAGCAACTTCTAGATGGATATTTTTAAATTGCAAATCATCCTGATTTGGAGACGAAAGAATAAGAAGATTACCAATTATAGGAACAGATTTTATAGCAAACTGCACATCCACTATCGCGCCATTAACACGCAAAACGGATCCGCTAGATCTTGGCGCAATTTCCGGTTTTGACGTATCAGCAAAAGCTTTCACTGACACCCCCGGCTTCTTCACACACGCCCCCTTTAGACACCACTAATGAAAAATAAACGTAGAATAAACTTATTAGATGCCTTCTGATTTGTAAAGTATACTTGTCTGATAACAATATTTAAAAGTTCAAAATGTAGCATTGAAAAGGTTCAAAATTATGCCTTACACTAATAATGTTGTATAAACATTAAGGATATGATGTTGTGCATTAAAACAAGCCTACGGTTATCCTTGGTGGCTACGCTTTGGAACCCAATAATTATTCTAATCAGTTTTTCCACGCAGGGAGCAATCTGATGATAACGAAAATAATCGCAAAAGTATTTGGCACAAGCAACGATAGAAAAATAAAAAAACTGCGAGCAGAAATAATACAAATAAATCAGCTCGAAGAAAAAATGATATCACTTTCTGATGAAGAACTATCTGCAAAAACACCACATTTCAGAGAACGCCTTTCACAAGGCGAAAAATTAGAAAGCATTATGCCCGAGGCATTCGCCGTCGTACGAGAAACGTCAAAACGAAAACTTCAGATGCGACATTTCGATGTCCAGCTTATGGGAGGCATTGTTCTACACCAGGGTAAAGTTGCCGAAATGAAAACTGGTGAGGGAAAAACACTTGTCGCAACACTCCCACTTTATCTAAATGCCCTAGAAGGCAAAAGCTCACATCTAATTACCGTAAATGATTACCTAGCAAAACGTGACTCTGAATGGATGAGCCCTATCTATAAGCATTTAGGTCTAGAGGTTGCTGCGCTTCAAAATTCTATGGAAGATGAAGAGCGTAAGAAAGCCTACAATTCAGATATTCTGTATGGAACAAACAATGAGTTTGGATTCGATTATCTGCGCGACAACATGAAATTTGACTTAGAAGAATACGTTCAAAGAAAACTAAATTACGCCATTGTTGATGAGGTTGACTCAATTTTAATTGACGAAGCGCGTACACCACTTATTATTTCCGGACCAAGTGAAAAAGGCGGAGATCTCTACGCTGTAGCAAACAGAATAGTCCATTCAATGCAAAAAAATGCGGATTTTGAAGTAGACGAAAAAGCTAGAACAGTGCTGCTTACAGAGGCTGGAACAGATAAAGCTGAGCGAGCCTTTAACATTGAAAATCTATATGCGCCAGAAAATGTCATACTTTTACACCACGCACAACAAGCGCTCAAAGCACATGCGTTATTTAAACGTGATGTCGACTACATCGTCAACGAAGGCAATGTGCTTATTGTAGACGAATTTACCGGCCGAACACTGGCGGGCAGACGCTACAGCGATGGACTTCACCAAGCTTTGGAAGCTAAGGAAGGCGTTAAGGTAGAAAGAGAAAACCAAACGCTGGCAACTATCACACTGCAAAATTATTTTAGAATGTACGACAAGCTCGCTGGAATGACCGGTACAGCAATGACAGAGGCAGCAGAATTCCATCGCATTTACAAACTAGACGCTATATCAATTCCTACCCATAAGCCACTTGCACGTAATGATGAAGACGATATTGTTTTTCTTACCCAAGAAGACAAATACAACGCCGCTCTTGAAGACATCATTGACGCACACAAAAAAGGACAACCTGTTTTGGTAGGCACAGGATCTGTAGAAGCATCAGAACTAGTGAGCACGCTACTTAACAGATCCAAAATTCCACATAATGTTTTAAATGCTAAAAACCACGCAAAAGAAGCTGACATCGTCAAAGAAGCTGGGGAACAAGGCAAAGTAACCATTTCTACCAGCATGGCTGGTCGCGGTACAGATATTAAGCTGGGCAATGGAGTTCGAGAAGTTGGCGGCCTGAGGGTAATAAGCACAGAACGACACGAAAACCGTCGAATTGACGATCAATTACGTGGCCGATCTGGACGTCAAGGAGACCCCGGATCAAGTAAATTTTATGTTTCTCTTGAAGACGATCTGATGCGTATTTTTGGAGGCGACCGCACAAAACAATTGATGACCCGCTGGGGCGGCATGCAAAAAGGTGAATCGATCGAACACGGAATGGTTTCTCGCCTTATCAGAAATAACCAAGAAAAGATGGAACGCCACAACTTTGACATTCGCAAACACTTGCTAGAGTACGACGATGTCATGAACCAGCAAAGAAATGTCATCTATGAATATCGACACGAAATTCTTGAAGGCCACGAAACACTGCTCGGGCTCATCAAAGAAATCATTGCAGAAGTTATTGGCACCGTTTTTGAAACATATGCTCCACACAACAATTGTGATGAAGAATGCAAAAACCAAATCATTGATAAAATTAGCAGCATGTCGAGTATCAACGAAAAAGAATTCGACAAAGTCACATTTAATACCAATAGCACCTCACAATTTCAAAGTAAATTAGTAGAATTTCTCTGTTACAACTATAAACAATATCGAGCTCAACTGCCTGAAGAGATGGTATCTAACGCTGAAAAATGGGTTGTTCTCGAAATTATTGATTTTGCTTGGAAAGCACACTTACAAAATCTCGACCACCTAAAAGAAGGTATTGGATTGAGAGGATATGGACAAAAAAACCCTCTACATGAGTACAAAAAAGAATCATTTGATCTCTTTTCGCGCATGATGGGACAAATCAAATGGGATATTGTCCGCAGCATCTTTAAATTGCGTTCATCACAACTTTCTCAAGAAGCAATAGATAAAATTGAACGCGAAAAAGAAAAAGAGCTTTCAGAAATACAAGTAGGCGGCGATAACACAAGCCAACAAACAGTACGTAGAAAATCGCCAAAGGTTGGCCGAAATGAGCCATGTCCTTGTGGTTCCGGCAAAAAATTTAAGCAATGCTGCGGAAAAAACTAGAAACTATGCTGAAGTACAGTTTTAATTTGACACGCTATACACAACAGGTATTCTAGTATTACTGAAATAGGACGCGGGGTAGAGCAGTCTGGTAGCTCGTTGGGCTCATAACCCAAAGGTCGCTGGTTCAAATCCAGCCCCCGCAACCAATTTTGTAGAAAGATGTCCGGCGCGGAGTTCAACTCACGCGCCGGTTTTGTGTTTTGCAATGGTAACGTGGATAGCCGTTATGCACTTTCATTTTAATCCAAGATTATTGCATCTCGCAGGCCCAATCTTTATTAATGCTTTTGGCGTTTTCATTGCTTTGGGCGTTGCATTGTTTTTGTGGGGCATTCTTAGAGATTGCAGAAGAAAAGCCCTTGTAAATCACACAATCTTTTTAGAACTTCTTTCATCTAGCGTTATTTGGGGCATCATTTTTGCACGCCTACTGTATTCAATCGAAAATATCGAATACTTTACACAAAATCCTTTAAAACTTTTTGCTATCTGGAATGGCGGTTTTTCTCTCCTAGGTACATTAGTTGGTGTTCCAATTATTCTTTTTTACAAACTAAAGCATTACAAAATATCACCAACTCCGTTTTTTGACTTAATCCTGACTTATGTTCCAGCTGTACAAGCTATTTCGCGTATTGGTTGTTTTTGTGCAGGATGCTGCCATGGCTGTACTGCTGCTTCAAATGCATTTTTTTCAATTACTTACACACACCCCAACTCATTGGCAATTCTAAACACACCTGTTTAT
>DAOVOC010000079.1 GCA_030629865.1 bacterium | reverse complement strand
GCTGTACATTGGATTGATAACGAAAAACTGTGGCTTGAAATGATGAGTGATCGTAATATGACATCACACATCTATAAGCATGAGATGGCTCTTCAAATTTATCGAAACATCGAAAAATATTATCCTGAGATGAAAAACACCTATGGCAAGCTCATAAAGCTGTTTGGAAAATCATTATAATTTTTTAAGAAGATTTTGTTTGGGGGGCATAAAGGCCCCCCAAGTATTATTCAACGAGTCTTTCTAGATCCTGTTCATGCTCCATTTCATCTCTCAAGATGCCAGACACCATATCGTAAGTTGCATGGTCTTTGCCGTGTACGAGGGCAAGAATTTCTTCGTAACGTTTGATGGCGCGTTTTTCGCTGTCGATATTTTGTCCAATTAATGCTTTGGCACTAAAATCAGACGGATGGTCGTAGCCTTTGGGGCTGAGTTTGAGCCATTCATTTGGATTTAAAACGGGAGTTTCATCTAGTTGGATTATTCGGTCTGCCAGTTGCTGAGCGTGTTTTAGCTCTTCTTGATAATGAGCAATAAATTCTGCTTCTGCCTGCTGGCCAAGAGCTCCTTTGATAATCTGGGCGCCGATCCAATACTGATAGGCTGCTAGCCATTCTTCGGCCAGGGCGACGTTTAAAAGCCTGACAACTTTGTCTTCAGAGTTTACTTTTGGATTTGAAAGCCACTTGCAGGCGGGAGCGGTGCAAATAATTACCAGCAGAAGTGCTAATATCTTTTTCTCCATTACTTTCTCCTTAAATCTAAATTTCCTATGCCATAAAAATTTGTGTTTGGTCTATAGCTCCGGTTTTTTGAGCTAAAAGTATCGGTAACCCTTTTGTTAGTTTGTTTTTTAATTTTTTAAATTCTGATTTAAAGCTTTTATCAAGCTGCGTTAGCCGTTTTAAGCCGTTTTGTGTTTTGACCCATGGGTCAACGCAGCGAAATTTTGTAGAAGATAAGATGTCATGATGACCTATCGTTCCTGGAAGTGTAATCGATTCAACATTTTCAACCTGGGACACAAGTTCTTGAATTGCTTTGTTATTGATTTTTTTGAGCCTAGCCCATGTTTTCTCATCTGTACCTTTTCTCATATCGTTGAATGAGATAATATTTTGCTCAGCGGCTTTTTTGAGGGCTTCTGCGGTCCAGTAGTATGCCATGTAGTTTGCTCTGCTTCCATAAATCTTGCCAACGGTATAAAGCGATGCGTCGCCAAGTCTTCGTGCTGCTGCTTGTGATGTAAAAAACCAGTTTTGTCCGTCAAATTCAAGAGCTTTCATTATTGTTTGCAAATCATCTTGTTTTAAAAACTCTGTTTCTAGGCAGTCACCTAGTATTCCGTCCAAAATATCTGCACATATATTTGGGGCTTTTTGCTTAAGTGCCGGGAATTGTTGTTTTAAGATATTAATCTCGTGTGGCTTTATGTTGTATTTGGCCAAAATATTTGGAAGTTCGGTTGTTGCGATGTACGATTCAAAGCTCTCGTCCTGTTGGTTAGGGTTTTCAAAAACAAAATCTAAAGTGTGCGAAAAAACACCGTGCGAGAGATCATGCGCAAGCCCTGCTACTTGTTCGAGCAATGGTCTTTTATGTTTTCTTAGCAGTGCAAGTACGCCTGCAGAGTGGTCAAGGCGTGTTCTTTTAGGTTGTGATGGTATAACTAATGCAGAAATGCCAGAAAGATAAACACTTTTTAGTCGGAGTGTTGGTTTGCTTTTTATTAAATCGATTAACACAGGTTCGGTTATAGTTTCGGTTCCGTAAGGAGTATTGAGGCAAATCGAACCGTCTTTTTGAAGAAGTGCTGTACATGTGGTGCTTATTGCAGCGTTGCAGATACCTGCAATATTAGTTATTAATGCAAAGAGCCGAAAAGTTGAATTGAAACTCATTATTATCTCCATTTTTTAAAAATGAAAAAGTCTAATGCCAAATTGCAATGCTGGGCGCAGTAATGCATCCGCACGGTTTCGGGTTAAAATCGTGATGGAAAAATTAAGATTTGTGCGAGACAAGAAAATTAATGATTTGCGATGCTTTTGCTTTAGCTTGCC
The DNA here is from genome assembly GCA_030629865.1 of bacterium. Lineage (GTDB taxonomy): Bacteria > Babelota > Babeliae > Babelales > DAOVOC01. The sequence continues at coordinate 2,056 of DAOVOC010000079.1, read as the reverse complement.
AAAACATCTTCCAGCATTGCTTCCAACTCATCTTCATGGTGAATTTCATCTTGAAGAATCCCGCCAACCATGATGTAGGTTGCATGGTCTTTACCTGCGGTATAGTCCAAAATGTTTTGATAATCTTCGATAGCTCCCTGCTCTCCAGCAATATTTTGTTTTAAAAGTTCTTTAACGTTAAAGAACTTTGGCCTGCGGTAGGTTATTGGACTTATAGTTTTCCAGTCATGCGGGCTTAAAATAGGAGTGCCACCGAGCTGTATAATCCTCTCTACAATCAAATCTGCGTGTGCTTGTTCTTCTTTTGCATGTAATGAAAATTCTGATGTTATCGATGCGCGTTCATTGCCTACAGCAATTTTGGCACCAATCCAATATTGATATGTTGCAAGCCATTCGTCGGAAAGTGCTTTATTTAGCATTTTGACTAATTTTTCGATATCGACTTTTATTATTTCGCGTCCTTTTGTCCCCATGACCTTTCCCCCCATTGATCGATTTAGTTAATTCTTTGTTTTTCTACAACATCATACGCTGCACTCACAGTCCCTTTCTTCCTGTTTGTCGACGTTAGAGTTGAATATAAAAGCATAAAGGAAAAAATGAGATATGTAAGGGGGCTAGGTGCAATATGGGTTACAGAAAAGCTTATTTGGCCTTAAAAATTTGTAATCAAGTCTCGTTGCACTTTTTTTTGCAGTTTTTCTGCCGTCTTTGCGATAGGTTCAAAATATTTGGTTGCGTCTAAGTTTTCCAAAATATGTTTGTCCAGGTTTTTACGTCCAAGGACGTGTATTTGAGGCAAAATTAGATGCTCACTTTCTTGCGATACGAAGTTGCCGATTGGGACAAAAATATTGTTTGGATCTGAAATTATTATTAAAGATATTTTGCTTAGCCTGCGATTTTGTGGAATTTGCTGCTCAGAAACTTTCCAAAACCAAACGGCATCTTCACCTTTTTGTTTTTCGAGCAGATAAATTTTGGCTTTTTCCCCTGTGGGTATATTTGTGTCAGGTGTTTTGTCTGCTTTGATGTGAGAAACAGTTTCTTTGTAAAGCTTTGATACTTCAATTTTGGGTGTAATGGCAACATAGATCTTTTTATCTTCGTGCCTGAGTGGATAGTTTATGGCTCCGTCTTTGTTCGAATAGTCGTAGTAGCCACCGTACAAAGTTAAAAAGCCACCAACTGTGTTGGTGACTTCTGGAGCTGCTTTTTTTGCCTCTTTTTTAAAATCTTTTGTAGCTAGTTTTACAGCTTTGAGCGGTGCAGGGTGTAGCCTGGCGATAAGCCTAGCGTCGGCAAGTAGCGATGGAGTAGAGAGTACCATTGAGGCGAGTATGATCAGAATTTTGCTGGTAATTTTTTTAAATTTGTTTAATGTGCGCATAGTCTTTATCCTGTATTGTATGGCATTGGTTATATTTCGTTTTGATAATAACAAAAACGTTGTATTTAATTCCAGGCATAATGAGCAATGTTTAATTATTACAATTTGTTTATAGGTGGGGTTAAATCGTGGAATTAAAGATAGCAAAAGTAGCGCTTCCAACAAGTAAAAAACGTTTTCGCGAAAAGCCTTCGGAAAAAGTTTGGGAAAAATTTGTTGCTGATTATAAGTTGAATGCAGACCAGTTTGGTGCTTTTAAGCGTTATGCCACACTTTTACAAGAGTGGAATGCGACGCGAAATCTGACAGCACTGACAACGCTTTCTGCAATTGTTAATCAGCATTTTAAAGATTCGATAGCTGTTAAAGATGTATTTGATTTTACAAAAATAAAATCGATTGCTGATGTTGGCACCGGTGCAGGGTTTCCTGGCCTGCCGCTCAAAATTATGTTTCCACACCTCAAAGTCTTGCTTATCGAAGTAAGCCACAAGAGGCGAGAATTTTTAAATGCCGTTATCGAAGACTTAAATCTTGAAGACGTTCAAGTCTGTTCACTTGACTGGCGAACCTTTTTGCGTCGCACAGAGGGTGAAATAGATCTATTTGTAACAAAAGCAACTTTTGATGAAGTTGAGCTGGCACGCATGTTTCGCACAACGT
>DAOVOC010000004.1 GCA_030629865.1 bacterium | reverse complement strand
TGCAAAAGGTAAGCAAGGAACAGAAATTGGCAAGTTATTACGCAAAGCCTACCTGATACAAATTAAGGAAAATGTTCAAAATACAGAGCAACTGCTAAAACGAATCATTTAAAAATAACACTAAAAATCAAGTCTTAATTACATATCCCTCATGCTTGATAACGCCATTATATTGACACGATAGAGCAGATCAAAAGTACTCTCTATTTTTATATTTACATAAGATCAAATCTGCATCGCAGAGAGAGACACAATGCGCTTATGCACTTTTTTAAGTTTATATTCATTGTTCTTTTCAATTTTCATTCCACCAGATAATCAACTCCAGGCAAGTCTTATAAATGGCGCTTTTGTTGCCGTAAGCCCTTTTGGAAAAATTGAATGTGTTGAACGGCTAAAGGTTGGTGATAATTTATTAAGCCGTGATATTGACGGGAACATGATCTATGTTCCAATTAAAACGATAACAAAGCATAAAATTGATTATGCATTCAAAGTATTTGTCGAAGGTTCACATTGTTCGCGATGGCATAATTTATCTCCTCAGCAAACCGTTTATGATCCTGTACGAGACGAATGGGTCCAGGCCCAGCACATAAACAAAGCAACAACCGTGCTCGACTCTGACGGGAACCACTGCTCAGTAGAAAAAGTTGTAGTTGAAAAGATTGAAGGTAGATCAAAATATCCCAACAATCCTTCTAATTATGCTTATTCAATCGAATTAGAATCTGCTCATGTTTTCTTTTCTGCTGCTCGATACTATGACGATCCAGAAAAGCCATTTCGCTATATTCTTGTTCACAATGGTCTTCCAGTACTGCTTCCACTAACTGCAACAGCATCCTTTAGCTTTGGTTCAACGCTTGCTTCTGCAAGTTTTGTAGGAGCAACGGTAACGGCCAGCAAACTTGGTCTAGCTGTTGGCATTGGTTTGACTGGTGCAGGCGTTGCCGTTGGAGTTGGGGTCGCTGGTTACAAGTTATTTAACTACTTTTTCAGAAAAATTGTTCCAGAGGCTATCGAACGAACATCAACTCTGACCAACTGGTCGCAGGCTGTTCCTGTTGCACAAAAAACAGCACTTTCAATCTTAACTGAAACAGGCACTCTCAGCGTTGCTGCGCTTGAAGGTGCTACTGAAACTTTGCTCCAGCCAACTCAAAAGCTGACACTTTTTAAACAAGCTGGTGCTATTAATGCGGTTGAAGACGTTGCGACCATAGATATTGTTTCAGATACAGCAAATCATTTGGCAATAAACTATTTGGAACAGGCCGGGAGCAGCTTAAGTACCGTATCAGATGTATTAGCAGAAGAACTCAGGCATGAATGTCCAGAATGCTACAGACGCCTTTTAATGAACAATAAGGATGTAAAAATACAAGATCCAAAGAAATATAAATTTAGCGAATATGATGAGAACCGATTGCTAGACAAAAAAAGTAAAAACGGTCCACGGCATCATACTTTTGATAAGCCTGTACATGGATTTGGGCGACTTGGGATGGATCTTTTACAAATGGTTCAACTGATTAAGGATGTTGTTTCCTTAGTTTGTAAAAAAGATAAAAGACTTATAACAAATGTTGCACAAATAATAGTGAGAAAAATTGAAGGTACAAATTATTATCTATTTATAGAAGGCATCGTGAAAAACAATGTCTTTCGATATAGCACAAGCTTTTTAAGGAATAATGTTAAGTTTTGTAAAAAATGTGGAAGACCAATTGGATATGATTCAACTAACCCTGCTTTATCAGATGAAATAGATAATGAAACAAAATAATTAATCATATAAATTTGGGAGAAAATGTGACTGATTTTGAATATAGAAAACTTTGTGAAGCTAAACTTGAAAAGAATCCTAAAGATGTTGATGCCCTTATTGAATTAGGTTATCTGTATTTTGTTGATTGTGAAGATAGAGACAAAGCATTACAGCTTTTAAAACACGCTATAAAACTTGATCCAAACAATGCAGAAGCATATTATTGGCTTGCTAAAAGCTATAATCATAATTTTTTTGATGAAGAAAAAACAAAAGAAGCTCTTGAAAAGGCTTTATTAATTGATCCCAACAGAGCGGATTGCCAATTAATGCTTTTAGGATTTTTAGAAGATCAGGGCATGAAGTATAATCGATTAATACAAGAACTAAAAAGGCTTATTAAACATGAACCGACATGGATGTATTTACGAACAACCCTTACGTATCATTTGTTAGAAAAAAACAAATTTGACGAGGCAAAACAAGTTGCCAAAGAGGCGCGACAAGTATTTAAAAAAATGAAACTTCCAACACCAACAACTCCAAGAGAGGAATACTATGAAGAATGTGTCCGTGGAAGAACCAAACAAATTGTTAAACATTTAGATGAATTATTCGAAGATATTGAAGAAGCTCGCCTTGAACATAAAAACCTCCTTAAAAATATTAATCGAGTAAAAATGCTCGATAAAAAACTAAAGAATAACCCCGCTAATTTCTATGCTGTAAAAGAAAAATGGTTTTTGTGTACATACAAAATTCATAAGCCTGAAGAAGCAGAAAGTGCTCTTGAAGAAGCCTTGGAAAAAGAACCAAATAATATCGATTTTCTCTATTGGCTTGCACAAGCTTTATATAAACAAAAGAAAAACGATGGAGTGCAAGCTGTCATCACAAAAGCCTTAAGTATTGATCCTGATAGGGCGGACCGCCACTGTCTGCTTGCTAAAGCAGCAATAGATTTTTGCAGTGAATATGAGGATGATCCGCTATCGAATTCTATACATAAACATGATGCCAAGATTACAATTCCACACCTTGAAGCTGCTATTAAGCTTGAGCCAACTTGGATTTTGCCACGGATTGATCTCATTAAATGTTATTTATATCCATTGATGGCAATAAATTTTCGAAAAGCTGAAAGTTTAATTTTAGAAACAGAAAAAGAAGTTAAGTATCTTACGTTCCAAACTCCACAAAACATTTTTGAAAAGCACCATGAAAGATTGGTTACCGGTAGGGCACAAAGCTCAAAAGATTTTTTTAAAAAACTTAAGTATTTTGTTGAAGACATACTTGAGTTACGAGAAAAAATGCGGCAGCTCCTTGCATTTAAAGGCTTTTTTGCTTTGACAGATGAAAAAGAGAAAGAAAGATATAATCAGAAAGCAAAATTAGACAAAAAGATAGAAAAAGATCCGAATAATCTCGATACCATTATAAATTATGCATTTCTAACTTTTTCTCTGCGAGGTCTCTCTGTGAATGAAGCATTAGAATGCACTCGGCGTGGAGTAAGGCTGAATCCCAATAATTCAGATGCACTATTTGCATTTGCAAATACATTGTATTTAAAAGAAAATAACTATGTATCGTTGAGTAAACAAGAATCGTTGGACGTAAAAGCATCACTTAATAAAGCATTAAAAATCGATCCAAACCGAGCCGATTGCTACAGCATATTGGCAGAATTGGCTAGAAGCGAGAAGAATGGTCTTGAAAAAACAATAAATCTGCTTGAAAAATCTATTGAACTTGAGCCTACGTGGATTCTTCCTAGAATAAAATTAAGTTACTACTTAATCGAAAAAGGAAATATTGACTCTGCCGAGGCGGTCGCAAAAGAAGCGTTTAAATTATTTAAAACAATGGAATTTCCAAAACCTAAAACAGCCACGGAACAATATTATGAAGAAGCTGTAACCGGTCGTACTAAGGAGCGAGAACAAGTGAGCTTTATTAAACTATTTAAACTTATAAAAGAGCAAAAAGCGACTTAAGTCTTTTTATATAAAACTAAACGAGCACTAATACTCTATGCACTCTTTAACAACACATCACCTGCGTCTGTTAAAATCACACAGCTTCCGTCAGAAGATATATCTACATCAACAGCATTGCAAACGCCCAACTTGCTCCACGTAGTTTTAGCGTCTTCGATCTTACCACCATTATTAAGCCACACGTTTCCCAAAGAATCGCGCAACGCAACATGCTTGGCATTCCCAACAGAAACTTGAGCTAGTAACGGACGAGGGATTTTTGAAGATAATGCGTGATCATAAACACGATTCCAACCTCGGTAATATGGCTCCCACACATATATGACATTGTCGCAAAGTCGCGCCGTTACACCATCGGCCCCAACTGAAAGTGAAAACGCTTGCCCAGGAATTTGCTGCCATCTTTTTTTAGTGTATAGCCATATCGAACGGTTATGACCAGCAAGCCAGGCTTCACCATTTTCGCCAGCAACAATTGTATCGTTTTTGTATAAACGCTCAGACCTTTGAGTAACGAAACTCAACGTATTTTCCGCCAAAGGCATTCTATACACACCATCGTCACAATTTGCCCAAATAGAACCACCACCAATAGAAATAGATCCGGCTTTACAATTCAAGGTTTCCCATTCTATTTTTTCATCATTAAGTTGAAAAATTTGCCCATCTTTTTCCAAAGCCACAAGGCGGACTTTTCCTACATCTTTATCGTATGTAATCGAAATCTTTTTAAATGAATGATTTCCAGGAAGCTTTTTGAAATCATGCTTATTAAAAGCATCACTCGAAATTACACCAAACAATAAAGTCAAAATGTACCACATTTTTTTTGGCTTCATGTTTGCCCTTTATAAAAAAAACGGCGGACAAACTTTTCCGTTTGCCCGCCTTAACATTACAACCTTCTCCAACAATTCATATCTATCGCCGTGCTCCCAATCTTGAACGGGAGTAATAGCCTTGCCGTGTTACAGGAGCTACAGTTCTAATAACTCTAACAACTCCGTCACGGCCCATTCGCGCTGCACCGGCAGGTACCTGTTGTGGCTGTGTAACTTGACCAACCGACTGCTGAATAATTCCTGTTGAACGAATTGGACGAACACCTTGTACTTGCACAGCACCTGCTTGCTGCGCTTCATAATTTATAATGGCCTTCAAAACACCATCAATAGACAATTTTTCTTCGCTAGTCATTGTAACAATCAATTTTGCTCTTTCAAGATAGCCTTTAACCTCGGTACGTTGCGCATCGGTTAGTTGATCAATAATTCCAGCAAGTACTCCAGCACTTGTAACAAAACGTGCACGGTCAACAGCATTTGGAGCAGATTGGTTTGCAACAACCTTCATGTTAGCAATGATTGTTGCAATTTTTTCTGGCATAGAAACTGCACCAGTTAATGAACTTTTGAGTGTGCTCAGCTCAGCAATAAAGCCACCGAATAGCCAGTTAGCCCCTATCGCATCGATCAAAGTAACCAAAGGCACATTGTCTTGAACAGCAGCGTCTCCAATAGCACGAGCAGCTTTCCAATCAGAAACCACAGTCCGCATGTCTGTCATCACTCCTGTTGCATCAAGCTGAGAAGCAACTGAGGACAATTTTTTTGTAAGCATTTTTACACGAGCCGGCAATGCAGGAGGTCTTTGTAGACGCACAATCATATCGCTAATTTGCACTTGAGTTTCTGGTGCATTAAAATACCAATTTCCTTTAATTTCTTCAGACAAAGCAACAACAGCATCTCTGTCTGCATCACGCAATGAACCAGCATCACGCATTGTTTCAACATCGCTAACCAAACTACCTAAGCTTGCAGCAAGACTATCACGTTCTTCTTGAGTATCAACCGCTCCCAGCGCTGCTTTCAAATCAGCGATGGCTCGTTCAAACCCTTCTGCCGCGCGCACTCTCATAAGCATTGCGTCTAGCTCAGCATCTGTTGCATCAACAAAAACTGGATTCTCCTTTGCACTGCCAACTAATGCTTCTAGGCTTTGTCTATCAGCAAGCTGAAGCACCCCACTTTTTGCCATATCTTCAGCATCGACAATTAAAGGATCAAGCCGTTCCATAAATACATCGCGGCCCGAATTATTGGTAACACTTTTTAAAACTTCTCCAAGTTCATCAATGCGTACAGCAAATTGAAGAGATTTTAGCAGGCCTTCAACCTTTTCGCGCTTATTCCTAAATTGGTTTTGCACAGAAAACATAAACATGCTTTCAACACCAGCAAGCTTATTTTGTTGCTTGAGCTCAAAGCGCCTATCTACAAGTCTTTGTGCGTTACTTAAAAACGCTTCTTCTTGATAGGACTGCAAAATATCTGGCCATTCCTTTATTGCCCAACCGTAAGCAATCCTGTCATCAAGGCTAACCTCTGTCTGAATCATGTTAACAAGATTTCTAATCGTTGCTTCAGATGTTGGCACACCAAAGAACCGTTTATGATATAGCGCCTTGTTCATTAACCCTGCTGCTTTTTCGATATCCTCATCCGAAGCTTCTATTCTGCGCTGCACAAGCGCATCATAACCACCCAAAATCGTCGAACTAGCAACTTGATCATTGTTAATGTCTTTTTCCAAACGAACAATCAAATCTGAATAAGATTCTACAACGCCCCCCGGTGAAACGACAGAAGAAACAAAGGCACTTGTTGCAACTTCGAGATCTCGCCACCACACAGGAGCATTCCCTGATCCTATGCCAATATATTCAACATTAAGTGGTGTTTCTGGATCTTGCCATTCAATAAGACGATTAAGACCTATCTCGCCAGTTCCGGCCTTAAGCATACCGTTTTCTTCCGAAACCCATATTTCTTTGTACATACTCTGCTGGATTGAATAAACAAATGAAGCAACTTCTACACCACGCTTAAACAAAGCCGATCGAGTATTATTGTCAATACCAAATCTAAATTCATAAAGCGGCTCTTCTGCATCGCTTACCCCAATAGCATCAGACAAAGCAATTCTGACATCTGCAGTTGCAAATACTTCTGCTGAAAATTTTGCACTTTCACCAGAAGCAACAATAAAGGGCTTATCAACAAGCCAAACATATTTGCCCATCCTAGGAGCAAGCGCAATAGCACGTTGTTGTTCAATTGCCAAAATATCAAGCATTTCTTTTATGTAACCGCTATAACCTTGATACGCAGGTCTTGAAAATAACGAAACAAGTAGACCTGAAAGTTTGGCCATCAAAGTATCATTTGAAACTGAAATCGCCCACAAAGCTTTCGTTAGACGTTTGCTATGAACAAACTCTCTCATCTCACGAATTAAGGCAACACGCTCATCCGCCGTAATATCAGCTTTATCCATAACATTTATATAACGATCAAGTCTCGTCAGATCAGCTATTTTACGAGCGGAAGAAAGGGAAACCATCAGCGGAGTAAGCTCTACAATTTTAAACTTCTCATTATCAGATGTCGTTGTTTGCTCTTCACGCAAACTCATTAAAATTTTTGCTTCATTTATCGAAAGGAAACCCCGTGTAGCCTCATTACGAAACGACGCTTCTTCTTTAGTGCCAATCATGGTGAATCGCTCTGCATCACCACTCATTTCAGTTTTTGAAAACCCAATTTGACCTGCACCGTAAGCATCAACAGCAATGCCCAAAAACATACCACCAGATTCTGCCGACCTAAATCCTATTTTTGTACCATCAGCTGATAGGACTGTTTCAAATTGACATGCAGGATCTAATCCGGTATCGCCTGATGCAACTACAGAATTTTTTCCAAACTCATTACGTTCAACTTTAAGATATTTGCTCAGCTCTTTTCCTGTACGAGAATCTTTGACAAGCGATGCAAACGCAACAATAGTTCCTGGCATAGGAACCTGTGTACTCATTTCTCCTGCTGTTGAAGGAATACGCCACCGCAAGGCTTTAATTGCCGATGTATGCGTAGAAAACAATAACACCTCTGCAGATTGCATGAGGCCAACAAGCCAATCGCGCTCTTCTGGCGTCGCATCTGCAACAGAATCAACAAGTGAAGTAAGGTGATCCATAAATCGCTTCTGCTGAGATGTTGATTTAAAAGTAACACCATCATCAATACGACCTAGATAACCAAGTCGTTGGCTATAAGTAATATTATCCAGTGAATCATACATCTCCTGCAATTTTGTTCGCGCAGATTGCTTCCATGAAACAGTTGAAGATGTATCTGTAGAAAGTTCTCTGTAATGCAATGAAAGCCTAAAACCATCGAGAGCATTTCTTAGCTGAGAAAATTCTTCACTGTAAGCACCTGGAGCTTCATCAACTAAGACCTGAAGTTCTTGTAAAAAATTGTCCGAACGATATTGCGTAAAATTGGTACGAGGAATGCTATAAAATTCTCTTCGCTTTGATTCAACCCGGATACCAAGCGCAATTGAAGGATCACCAATTGTTGTCGCAATATACGGAACCGCTCCAGCAGTTGTTGTACCAGCAACGGTACCACTTAACTGCCCCAATAAGTTATCAAGCTCAAGCTCAACAGTTTCGCCAAACATTCCGCCCCAACGAGCATCTTCCAAAACACCTTTAAGCTGCAAAACCTGATCCGCAGATGCTACTCCTCTTCCCTGAACTAACGTTGTCGCATCAGTTTTAAATGTTGTTTTGTCTAAATCTGTCAACACAAATCTGTCCGCTAATCTGCGTAAGTTTTTACTTTTTGTTACGAACTCATCTGGAGTGAGAGCCAAAAGACTACTTCCCGCCACCAAAACAAATGTAGCAAGATGCCACAAAAACGGCCTATTCATTCTTTCCCCCTTACAATCTCCAATTATTATATAACCTTACCCATAACGCTTTATGTTGCAGGCACCGTCTCTTGAGGCTCTTGCGCAGTTTCTGCATATGTTTCAAGGTCCTTTATATATCCTACAATCTTTTCTCGAGATTCTTGATTTCCAGGGTATACGTCATCGAATAAGCTCTTGAATATGCGCGCTTTGGCCATTAACAACAAACCATTTATGTCGTTAACCTGCACATCTGTTGTTGAAGCATCAACATTATTAACAAGTTTTCTAAGCCGCGTAAGCAATTCGGCTTTGTCGGTAGGGGTAAGCGCTGCCAAATTCTTTTCAGCATTATTATTAACAGTTCCATCGGGATTGGTAGGCCTAAACTTGTTTAGGTATTCTTCTTGCTGCTTGAGGTAGACGTCTAGCGTCATTTCACCAGCCTTGCCAAACTCTTCCAACAAAGAATCAATTTGCGAAATATAAGATTTTGCAATTCCATCGACCATAGAACTGTCATCAGGCCTAAACCTATAGCCACGAGCTCTCCTGACTAGACTCTGTACAGCGGCCCTTTGCTCTGTCGATGCCAAATATCGTTTTTCCACAATATTTTTGAGTTTCACAACAAACACTTCTTTATGCTCATTGGAAAACACTTGTACATCAAGCAATTTAGCAAGATTGTCTACTAACTCTTGGAATGTAGGAGGTGTTTCGATTTTGGCTAAGATTTGCAAATTCACAACTGATTCAAGCGCCTTGCCTGCAATATGCTCATGCGCCAAAACCTTAGTTTCCAAAAACTCTTTGAAGGCTGTAAGGTCTTCTTCTGTTGCATCAACACGATCAGCAACCAATTCCTTAAGGTTTTCGACAAACCTGGCAACGTCATCTTTAAATTGGTCCTCGAAGGTATATCCAACAAGCTCATTTTTCTTAGCACGCAAACGATCGGCAAAGCTTACAAATAATGCTTCTTCACCAGCAGGCCGCGGCATAGTGATTAGTAGTTCCTTTGCATAGCCTGCAATTTTTTCAGCTAAATCAAAATCTCCAGCAAATTGTTTTTTAGAAGCAGCCATCCAAAGAGTGTGCAGATCTTCTAGACTTACTCCCTCATCTTGAGCTCGCCACCTTTCATCACGAATTGTTTTCGCCTTTTCAAAAAATATTCCGGTTTGTGTAACATCCAAAGTCGGATTACTTTTCAGCATAGAAGTAAGATTGCTGATGCGTTCGGCGTACGATACAGGTTTGTTGAATAATTCTACAGAATCTTTTAATCGTTTTTTCTCATTTGGATCGTCAAGATAAAGAATTTCATCGGCATACTGAACATAATCCGACACAAGCCACTCGTAAACTCCGTCAATCTCTGGCTGTGTTCCATCAACACGGTCTTGTCCCAACCGCTCGACTCCATCGATAAACATCGAAACTGTTACAACTGGCTGTGCAACCATTCTGTCAAAAAGCATCCTTAATTCAGCTATGCGCTGTGCATAAGTTTCTAAAGCCTGAACTTCGCCCTTGGTTCCCAACTCAGTTATCTTGTCTTCTAAAACATCTATATCAGAACTATATCCAGCAAAGCGTGTGCGAATAGCCGTTGTTATTAGATCGATAGCCTCGTTAACATTCTTGCCCTCAAGATCTGCGCGCCCTCGCTCTCTAGCCAATCTTTCGACTTTACCAACAAACGTAGATCGCTCGTATCTGCCAAAAGTATCATGAATCCAAAGCATATCTCTTAAATTGCTAACCAAATTATTATATGGAATAGGAGTATCGATCATGTTGATACTGGTGTTCAATTCCTTTTTGTAGGACTCAACTTTTTCGACATTCCCGCTGGAAACAACAATAAGTGATTCATGTTTTTGTACTTCATCTGATTTAAGCCAACCCTTTAGATCAGCTTCATAACCGAAACTAAGCCACTCATTCAATTTTCCTTCATATTTTTCTTTATCTTGAAAACTGATGTCTTTATAACCAAAAAGCTCCATATCGATTGCATCGGCCCTATCTTCGACAAGCCCTCTTACTGCGTCCAAGAAGTTGCGCCATGTGTACAGCGAAAGACCTGGCAACATATTTTTTAAAGATTTAATGCGATCAGAGTAAGAAGGTCTTTCTTCCTCTCCTCGCACACCGCTATATGGTTTTTTCAGTTGAGTCAGATATTGGTTGGCATAGGCTCTAGTCGTTGAAAACTCATAGCCCTGCAGCCTGTTAAAGAGAACAAACTCAACCAATTTCTCTATATAAGTTAGGTCAAATCGTTCTTCTGCAGCTCTCCACCGCTTATCTACCAAGATTTTCAATTTCGAAAGAAACACGTTTCCATCATTTGCAGAAAAGGTTGGATTATCCTTAATAAAGTTAACGAGATTTTTAACTCTGTCAGTGTAGACAACAGGCTCATCAATCCTTACAACTAGTTCATCAAGAATATTCAGGCTATCACCTAAGAAAATAACGTCTGTCGCTCTTGGATAACCAGGAGCAGCATCTGTCAGCCAATCACGCAGAACTTCAACGTCATCCTCTACCCCATCAACTCTCTCATCGACAAGCCGCGCCAAATCTTCAACGTAAATTTTTACGCTATCCCAATCAACTTCTTTGAGTCGATCCTTAACATCTACAATCCGCTCTCTGTATGTTTTTGGCTTAAGGCCAACTGTGTCAAAATACCGTTCAAAGCCCTCTATGTAAGGCTCTAGAGCAGACTTGTCAGAACCGCTATCCATTTGATAGCTATACGCTGTAAAGAGCGTTGTAAGCAGGCTTTCTATAGCTGCTTTTTTCAGCACCGAATCATCGGTAGGACCAGACTCATCCTTGTGTTCAGATAACCAAGACACTTTTTCCAAAAACAATTTTTTATCGCGATCAGAGAAAACGTTTTTGGTAGTAATCAACGATTTAATATATTCTGCATGTTTTTCAAACGAAACGCCTGCTTCAAGATCAGCAAGCAACTTGTCTGGATCGAATAAGGTTTTCTCTATAGTTTTTACTAATGGGTGCCATCGCGCTTTTTGTTTTATCAACTCTACAACCGCTTCAATTTCAGCTTTTAAACCTTGAACCTGATCACCAACCAATTCTTTAAGATCCGCTACAAAGATTTGGGCATCCTTTATATTTTCCTGATCAATCCCGATTGCACCAAGGTCTGCACCAAGCGCAGAAACCCTAGCACCATAACTAAGTGCTCCCAAATCTCCCTCGCGCGCTAACTGCTCATATTGTTGTTCAAGCTTTGTAGCAAGTGAGGCAAGTTCATTAGCATTTACTTTTAGTTGATAATAAGCTGCAGTACGCAATGCTTTTGCAGCATCATTGACCTGCTCTGCATCAGCTCGTCGCACCGATGTTCTTGCAACAACAAGTTCTCTAGCCTTAGCCATAAACACAGCGCGTTCATCAGAAGAAAGAACTTCGTTTTTTAGGATGTCTTCCAGATAAATCAGCTGAACAGCAAATGGAACAGACTCATCAAGCGTTGACAAAAACTCTCTGAACCTACCCTCGTTATACCCATCGGTTTCTATACCTCTAAAAAACTGATGGTACATTGCACGGTCTAATACATTTTTTAGTTGTTCTATATCAGCCGTGGTACCTTGTACTCGAATTCCGACAAGCGCTTCCAATTCACTACCAAAATTTTTAACATCATTCACAGTAAGCGAATCAATCCATGCATCAACGGTATCGACTCGTTGTGCAAATGTTCCAGCACCACTTTCTAGTGTGCCGATAAGACCAACCAGATCCGATTTGCGTGAAGCTAATTGGTAAAGCGATGCAGTTTTTAGTGTTTCAGTAGCCTGAGCAATCAGACCTTCACGCTGCTCTGGCGAAATCGAATTTCTGCGAGCAACCATTTGCTTGGCCTTTTGAACAAAGGCAACCTGCGCCATCAAAGGTAATGAATCTTCTTGAAGCATCTCATTTAAATCAAAAAGCCGCTCTTCAAACGAAACCTCTTGGCTAAGAGTTGTAACAATAATATCAAAATAACCATCAACTAGAAGTATCTGTCCAGCAAGATTTATATCTGGATAATCGCCAGGATAAGTGCGAGGCTTACCAGTGGTATCTAACATTTCATAGTCATCAAACACTCTGTGATAACGCGCCCGTTCTACAAGTTGCTTCAAACGATTAATGTCATCATTTGTTCCTTGTACTCGATTTTTTGTTAACCAATCGAGCTCTCCAAAAAACCCAGGGACTGTTCCTAAAGTCAATTTGTCGACCATCAAGCCAAGATCGGTTACTCGTTGACCAAAAGGCCTTTCTTCAGAAATAACAGGCTTTCCTAGTTCTGTAATGCGTCCCTGAAGTGTTTCAATCAAGCTACCGAGTTTTGCTTGATGTTCTGGAATAAGCACACGATTAAAGCGTGCCCATTGAAGTTGTTCAACGGTGTTTTCAAGTTGAACGATATCAGCCTTGTTTCTAAGTGCAACAAGAAGCTCCGCTTTATTAACAAATCGTTGTTGTTCCTTGTCATTGAGTTCTGTTTTAGAAAGCAGTGCAGAAAGATCATCATGTCGTTCTTGATACGTAATTTCTGCTTCAAGTTTTACTAAAAGCGGCGCCATAGCTTCAGCGGCAGCCTGACGACTTTTATAAAAACTGATAACGCCTTCGTTCCACTGTGTTGCAATAATTAAATCTTTGAGATCTTCTACGTCATCATCTGTTGAGTCCAATCGGCTATCAACAAGACTTTTCAGTTTTGCTTTAAATATTCCAACATCATCTTGTCCAAGTGTTGAAAGTTGGCTACCAAGCTGCTCAATGCGCTCAGCAAATGTAAGTTCGATAATGCCGCGCTGCAAAAGTTCAAGACGAGAATTAAGAATAGCAACGATTTCAACCAGTTGAGTTTTATAATCTGAAACTTTATTGAAAGCAGCGGTGTTTAAAAGCTCTACAGCCAATTCAAGCGTCCCTAGCTCAGCTGTTTCGTAAAGCACAGCAAGCGATTTTGCCTTGTCGACAAACTTTTTCTGATGCTCATCAGTTTCAACTTTTTCGATAAAGTTATTTAGATATGTGTACCAATCTTGGAACGTTACTACTTTTACAAGTTTCTCTCTAAGCTGTGCAATAACGATTTCGATATTATCGCCAGTCCAAATTTCAAGCGCAAAAACACTTGTAATACCACGATTCCACCTAGTTGCTGTCACCAACTCTTCAATAACTTTAATATCTGCAGCACTACCATCTAGTTTGTCAAAAATAACACCAGAAAGTTTTTTAATAAAACCATCAACAATATTTACTTTCCCTGTAGCGGTAACCTCCAGGTTAATTTTTTCTTCTAGATCAGCAAGCTCCATATTGAGCTCATTGATGCGTTCGCTGTACGTTTTTTCGATCGCAACGGTTTCGAATATATACCATTCAACAAGTTTGTTTTCGAGTTGATTATATTCACCAGTTCCCTTATCAAAACGGTTGTCCAAAGCAAATTGCAGGTATCCTTCAACTTCACTTAATTCTATACCCGCAGATGCAGCACGGTTGCGTCCAGATCTCAAACGTTCAGCTTTAGCCAAGAATCGATTTTTTTGATCTTCATCGAACGCCTGATTATCTCTGAGCATTGTGACAACATTGTCCAAAATATCTTTGTATGGAAGTGGCTCTTCTAATTCCTGAGTAAGTTTTTCTATGATTTCAAGCCTACCACCAAGATAAATAACATCGCTCCCTTTTACAGCATTACTTTTCAACCAAACCTGTAATCCGTTCGGCCCCAACAATTCTTCATTGGTGCCTTCAACGCGACGTGCCACAAGCCCAACTAAAATGTTCATAAATGTCTGAATATTGGCATCTGTCAAATTAACAAGTGAATCGCGAAGCGCTTTGATTTCTTGGCCATATGTTACTTGAGCAACACCAAGTCTTTCAGAAAGATTTTCGGCCACACCACCAATTGCTGCTGCCAACTCAGAAATATTGATTATCGAATCGTTAAATCGGGCCTTGTTAAGAAGCGAAATCGCATCACTCAACTGCTGACGACTTGCTTCGTTAACACGTTTGAATAATTCAGAAGACTTTTGCGCAAATCTATTTTGAGTTGCTGGATCGGGCTCAACTTGCACTTCAAGTTCATTGTAGAGAACCTGCAAATAACCAAACCAATCGCCAAAAGTGACTGCAACTTCAATATCTCTTTGAATGTCAGCGATGATGCTTTGCAAATCTAAGACTTTTGATTCGTGATAAGAGATGATAGGAGTGTTATACGAAACTGCATACAACAACCGCTTAGCTCTTATAATTTCTTCTGGCGTTGCATCAAGCCGCTCGTCAACAAGCTTTTGCAAATCAGACATAAATGTTTTTATAGCAGCATCAACATCAGCCACTTCATCTAGCGTTGCAAGGCGCCGCTCAAGATCATCCAAACGTTTTGCATACGTTAAAAAACCTTCTTCAATCGCAACTTTTCGATATTTTTCCAACATTGCAACCATGCCAAGAAGTTCTGTCCTACGCGTGTATAATTTGATGTCGGCAGCCTTTTGTAAAAGACCAATGGCTTCTTCGAGCAATGTTTCGACTGCGCCTTCGCGCTTCTGAGAAGAAGTCACCGTTGTACGTTTGCCAACAAGTTGTTGTGCCAATGCCAAGAAGCGATCTGCTGTCAATTCGCTGCTGTTATATTCTTTTTCTAATTCATTAAAAATTGTTTCAAAATTGACGCCGGCCTCAAGCCGTGCAAGCAAATCTTCCAAAACTCGCGTCGCTTCTGATGAGGTGATGCCATCTTGTAAAGCATACGCTTTGGTAAGCATCTGTCCTTCTAATAAACTTTGCGATCTTCTAACAAGTTCTGTCAGCAACGTAATATCTTGCGAAACACCAGAAATCTGATCAAGGACAAGGTCCTGCAACGCTGTAACAAAGTCTGCAAATTCTGAAGCAACAAGATACGGAAATCGACCCTCGAGAGATTCTACCTTTTGTCCAAAAGTCATTTCTGAATATGGAATATCTCCGCGCAGGGTCCTCATTGCACTATCAATTTTTTCTGCGTTATTTAAATCTCTTTGAAAAAACTTTGCTTTGACAGCATTTAACAAAGAAACCAATTTTTCTAAATCAAAACGTTCTTGTTTTGCCCTATCAAGATCACCAACAAGAGAGTCTACTTTGCGCCAAAAAACATCAACCTCTACTGAGTTAAGAACTCCTTTACCCTCAAGAAAACTCGTTAAACGACGTACCCGCTCAACATAAGTCGTTAGCTTGTCGATAATTCCTTGAAGTTCAACAGGCCTGTCTTTAAACTGCGCGGTCAACGTTTTGCGCAACATAATTTCAAATTCATCAACTTGGGCAGCCTTTCCATCAACCCGTTTTTCAAAAAGTCGATTGGCTTTTTTTATAAATAAATCCTGTTTTTCTTTAACCGTAGAAAGCTCTCCGTCAAGAAGCATGTTTTCCAGATCGTCCATTAAAGATTCATACGGAACTACAGAATCTAACTTGCCTAAAATTGAGTTTCTCCAGTCGTCGGCATCAGCCTTATTGGCAAAATATTCAAATTCTATAAAAATGGTGTTCC
This sequence comes from bacterium, assembly GCA_030629865.1. Classification (GTDB taxonomy): domain Bacteria; phylum Babelota; class Babeliae; order Babelales; genus DAOVOC01. The sequence continues at coordinate 2,595 of DAOVOC010000004.1, read as the reverse complement.
ATTCAATATCACGCAGGACAGCTCTTAACTGATCCAAGTCTTGTACAAATGCTTCAATCAGTGGCTCTGGCTTTGTAATATCATCAATATGATCTATAAACATTTTGACATTTTCACGCGTAAGACCTTTGGAGTACGAAACAATGTCAGTAATTTTTTCTGGATACGAAAGTCCCTGAAAATAGACTTCTTCGATATCAGTGCTTTGCATCACAACAAAAAAGCCAGAACTAATGCTTTGCCATGTTATCCCCGTCAGACCAGTCCAATCACTTCTAGGAATTGATAGAAATAATTCTGCACATCGCAACTCAACTTCCTGCAAAAATGACGGATCGGACATCGTTGTCGGAAAACGCACATTAATATTGTTTAACAGTATTTGAAAAGCTTCTTGCGATTGCCTAAGCCCACGCAACAGGCTTCCATTTCCTTGAGCATCTTTAACAAACCGAACGACTTCAAACACACAAAGTTTTATATCTGCACTCGACAGAATATTTTCGAGCGTTTTTTCGTATTCAGCAATGCGTACAGAAGCTTGAGTAATCTGACGAATTGCCACCAAAGAAACTTCAACCGCAGAAAGCCCCTCAACAAAAACGGTCAGAGCACCATCTTCAATAATAAGAGGATTAAATTTCCCATCCGGATATTTTTCATACTCATCATCACCATCAATAAATTTTGTGATATTTATGTCCTGCGTACGAAAATATTCGCCAACACGCGTTAAATAGCCTTCTGTTGCCAGATTTTTAAGAACATATCCTCCAGTTTCGAGTGGTGTAATATAAAACTGCTCTGGTGTATCTGCCAAACCAGCAAACGCAATTCGAGCAAACTTGGCCCGTGTTTTTGTATCACGAAGCGAGGCCAACAAATCGACCGGTTTAAGATTGTTAATTTTTACATACTGGTTCAAATCGGTTGTTTGCAAATTTTTATTATCAACAAACTTTGACTGAAACCCAATTTTGGTATCCAGTCTTAAAAGGGTAAACAAATTTTGTTCACCAAACGGATCGGTGCCACCAGGCCTCAGATAGCCCTCTTCATCAACCATCAGGAATTTTCTGACACCACCCTCGTCGTAGCCAATTCGCACTGCGGATCCACGAGATGGAAATTCATCTGGCAGCGGCTTTGCACCTTCTGGCAATTCTTTAACATCAATAAGCATAGCTTTGATGTCATTATGCATCGCCCTTGCTGCAGCATCATCTGAACCTTCTAAAACCGGTTCTGAATAAGAAAGCCCCAACCACATACTCATGTAATTCAAAACACCAAACAAAGAAACGGGGAGCATGTTGATGTCTGTTGTTAAATCATTTTCATCAACATCAATGCGTGGAATTTCTGCATTTTGCGAAAAAATCTGTTCTGGGGTGGCTAAGTTGCGATTTTCGTAAAGCCACTTTACCTCATTAACAGCAGATGGCCATGCAGCACTGTAGTAGGCAAGACCCTTAGCAATAGAAAACATTTGGTCTAATCGCCGTGTGTACGTTGCATCCTGAGCACGCCCTGCAAAAGTGGATACGCACAAAGCAAATGCCCAAAAGGCACTTTTCCTGAACATCATTCTTCCCATCCCCTTCTGGTTTTATAACCTTTACTGACCTCTAATTAATTCGTTCAGCCTCCTGACAACGCTGATCCTAATGGAACTGCAGATGTTGTTGGCTGAATGTCTTTTGCAATAACAGCTGTACGAACAGCCTGCACACGGTTTTGATAGTCAACAGCTTCACCCTTGAGCGTTAGTTGAATTGCATCAAGGCGTGTTTTAAACATTGAAAGCTGTGCTTTTGCCAGATCAACAACGTTCACTTTATCTTTGTTTTCTTCAAGAAAGTTTGTGACTAGAGATCGTTCCCAATCTTCTATAAGCTCAACAAGTGCCAGAACCTTTAGCCCACGTTCTGACGTACTGAGTGTTCTGTCACGCATCGCAGCAGCGAGCTCGTCAACTTTTGCCAAATATTCTTGAGCAGGAAGCGCTGGCATTTCTAATTTGGCCATCTCTGCTCTAACACGCTCAATGGCTCCACCAGGTTCGTCATTACCAAGCAACTGGTTTGCAATCGCGATACGACAAATCTCTTTTGCCTTGGCAAGATCAAAGCGTTCTTCACGTGCTTGTTCAATAACTTCATCGATCGTCATGATTTTAAGAAGTCCAATAAACAGCTCAACTCTATCTTCGTGGAATGCAGGAATTTCTAACATTGAACGTAGATGCTCAGCGCGCTCAGAATAAGTAATTTCTGTCTCAACAGGAGGCTTGGCATAAGCGTCAAACATAAAGTCGATAATTTTTTGCACTTCATCTTGTTTGCCAGCATTACGCACAACAGCTTTGTAGAAAACACGATCTTGGACAAACATTCTAAGCGCCGTTATTTGTGCGGCATCTTGCAGATATGTTCCAGCTGCAGTTTCTTCTGCTGTCATTGCTACATCTTTCAAGACGCGTGGCTCACATCTGCTGCGTGCAAGAGCATCAAGTTTCTTGATGTAAGCATCAACGCCAACTGGTGCAAGTATTATCAAATCTTTTTCAAGTTCTTTAAAGCGCTGCTCAAATGT
>DAOVOC010000059.1 GCA_030629865.1 bacterium | reverse complement strand
TGGAAACAAGACTGTTCAACGCTTGCACAGCATGGCTTTTGGTGCCTGCTTCCGGGACTTATTTCCTGCACAAGTAAAAATCTTGCAAAGCCGCTTCAAACTCTTCAAACAAAGACTTCAAAAACAGTATTTGGACGTGCACTTAAAAAAACATTCAAAGTTGCAAAGAAAACGTATAAAACCGCAAAACGTTTTTTGATTAAAGGAATCAGAAAAGTTACAAAAGGGCTTAAGAGATTTTTAAAAAGAATTGTTAAACCTAATGCTCCAGGTTTTGTTGGAATTGAAAACGATAATTTTAAAAAATCAAAATCAATTGGCACAAAAACAAAGAAAAAAAATATAATAAAATCCCACCACAACCGAGTTAGGAATGTTGATGGAAAGATAGTTGCCGGAAGCTTTAAAATAGATGATGTAAAATTAAGAGATGATAATAAAAGTTTTAGGCGTCTGCTTAAATCATAACGGTTTATCTAGACAGACAGAAAGACTGAACTCGACAAAAACTCATAACAATGTCATCATTTCTTTACGTATTTAGGCTTTCGCCGCATTCATTTTATTCATCTATGAACACACAAATTTTTTGTGTCACCATTTCTTTTATTGGTGCACATAATGCAAAGAAAGCATGGAGCAAACCAATGCAAAACACATCACAATGGCTTGAACAGGCCAAAGAACATTTATCCACACAAACAGAAAACAAATTCATATCTGTAGATAAAAATATTGAGATTGAATGGCTGCAAGGCGTAATTCTTTCTCCAGATTTAGCAAATTTCAAAAAAGATGTTTCTGAAATAGCAGCTCAACAAATATCTAAAAATGAAACTAACTTCCTGCATTCTCATCCAGAAGCCGCTGATAGTGAGTTTTTACTCAAGCCATGCGCTCCATTATTTAAAAATGGATTGGAAAATATCGACTGGAATATGGTAGAAAAGCAAATTCAAAAAACTGTAAAACTGTTTTACCACGCAGATATTTCCAGCTTTGGCAAAGCTGCCATAAAACCACTCATGCAAGATATCTATATCTGTGTAACTGCCAAAAACGTAAGGACAAAAGAACTGCTTGGATTCGCAATGTTTTCGATCGCCCCTACGCTGCCACGAGGAACTGTTAAGATAATACATATCGACATCAAGCAAAAGGCACAGGATGGTGGATTAGAAAAGCTACTGACAAGTTCAATATTCAAAATTTTACCGAATACCAAGAGATTATTTTTGGGAACTCGCCCAACAAATAAAAATGTCATTGAAAATTTTAATTCATGGGGATTTAAAGAAACCGCAAACCCCATCACAGACAAAACGCATACAATAAATCAAATGTACTTTACAGTATTGGAGTACATAGCAAACCAATGCGACACACTACAAAAAGCAGCCAAGGAGTTATCATGAGCCAAACGGAAAATTGAATTGGTAACACCAGTCGCCTCGATATGGGCACAAAAACTGCGCTAAGACAAAAACACATTTCACAAAAGTGCAGCATCGCGATATCGTATAGAATACACTCGCTCTTGGCATAGATAAAAACATCACTGAGGTCTGTTGGAGGACATAAAAAGATGGAAAAAATATCAAAAATATTCAAAAGAACAACAATGCAGATTTGCATACTCACTCTTTTGGCATGCTTAACAGGCTGCAAAAAACAAAAACCTGTCAAAAAAAATCCTTCGTTTGATGATTTAAAAGAAAATGTTGCTGTCGCAAGCACAGAGAATCAATCGGACGCTACAACCGCATATCTTGAAAAGATGGTTGCAAAATATCCAGACCATCCAGATATTCCAGACTATAAAATAAAACTTGCCGACCAATACCTTAAGGAAGGCAAATTCGATTCTGCCTACGAATTTTACCAACATTTTAGCAGGCTCTACCCCGCACATGAAAAAGTAGAATACGCAAAATATCAGGCAATTGTCTCAAAATATTACCAAACACTGAAAATCAGCAGAGAATGCGATTCTTCTGACACACAAGAAACTCTTCGTCTTTGCCAAACATATCTTGCCGATAGCTCGTGCCGCGTACATCGCGACAAAGTTGCTGAATTACAAGCAACATGCGAAGAACGATTGTTAGACAAGGAAATTCACGTATACAATTCATATCTACGTAGAGGCAAATATCAATCTGCAAGCAATCGGCTTGCCTATCTAAAAGAAACATTCTTGCCTAAAGACGATTCGCTCAAGCCACGCATCTTGTACCTCGAATGCAAACTTGCACAAAAACAAAATGACGGCGACTTGGCTACCAAGAATCTAGAAACTCTGATTGCTGACTTTCCAGAATCACAATTTACAAGAATGGCAGAAGGCTTAATGAGCAGAGGAACAATTTTTGCATAGTATATAAGTTTAGGTAATTTTCACTCTTGTCATTCCGAACTTGATCCGGAATCCAGAGAAACTTAGAAACAGAGAATAAGCCATGATTTCAAAAGTTGATACTTCTTGTAATGTTCTACTGGACCCCGGGTCTAAGCCCGGGGTGACAAATAAAAAAAACAAAGTCCCTCACTTAACAAAGCAACGAAAATTAGGTAACACAGGCGAAAAGCTGGCAGCAGCATATCTTAAATCGGAAGGGTTTAAGATATGCGCTGTTAATTTTTCAACAAAACTTGGCGAGATTGATATCATCGCCCAGAAATACGACTTTATATCTTTTATTGAAGTCAAAACGCGCAAAAAAGAACATTTTGCAGTTTCTCAAGTGGTAACGAAGAGCAAACAACAAAAAATTATTAAAACTGCCAAGCTTTACACCATGCGACATAAAATTAAAAACAAAGTACTACGATTTGATATTATCACGGTTATCGGCAGCCAAGACGACCATAAAATTAACCACATAAAAAACGCTTTCTACGGGCAATAAACGGATAATGGAGACAGTCACATGAATAAAAAACCAGAAAAAGCAGTTTTTGAGTTTTTTAAAAAACATGACATTCCATTCAAAAACTTTGAGCACAACCCTGTTTTTACAGCAAATGAGAAAATAGAATTGGATGAACCGGTTCCAGGTGCCCACAACAAAACACTATTCCTCAAAAACAAAAAAGATCAGTATTGGCTCGTTTCAATACTAGAACACCAACGCCTCGATATTAAAAAGCTTCAAGAACTTGTCGAATCGGGAAAACTTTCGTTTGCTTCTCCAGAACTGCTTTTGGAAAAACTTGGCATCACACCAGGTTCTGTTACGCCATTTGCCCTAATGAACAGATCATCACAGGGCGTTTCTGTAATTCTCGATGAAGAAATGATGAAACACAAAATCCTTAACTTCCACCCAATGCACAATGACATGACAACGGGAATCAGCAGAGAAGATTTTTTGCGCTTTATCAAATTGTGCGGACACACGCCGATGGTTATTGACCTGCCTAAGATGTAGCAAAACATCTATAACATCAGACAAAACAAGATTGTCATCCTGACGGACTCCTTATTTGTCATCCCAGGCGTAACCTGGGATCCAGGAGCACTTTTATTTTCAAAATCATATTTAAAATTCAGAATCATCTTTAATAAAAACGTTTCTCTGGACTCCGGGTCAAAGCCCGGAGTGACATATGAATAAAAGCCAAAAGGCTTTGTCTATATAAAAGAAAATTTAAATAAAGATGCCTCAGTTTTCTAATTTAAACGGCTATGATACACTGAAATCTCGATTTGGAGAGGTGGCTGAGTGGTCGAAAGCGACCGCCTCGAAAGCGGTTATTCCGTGAAAACGGGATCGAGGGTTCGAATCCCTCCCTCTCCACCATCAGCCGTCGCGCAGAAATACGCTATGGCTTGATGCCACGGTGTAGTGTAACGAAGACGGGCCGCACACCAATACTGGAGACACAATGCGTCAACTTATAAACGCGGTAGTACTCGCTGCTGGTAAATCAAAAAGATTTAGAGGACAAGTATCCAAAATTGTAACCAAAATTTGTGGTCGAGAAATGATTGTATATCCTCTAACAACACTTGCGCAGCTAGAACTAGACACCACCGTTGTAGTAGGCAAGCTGGCAACAAATATTAGCGATATAGTATCACGTCACAATATAAAAAACGTTAATTTTGCACACCAAAAAGAAGCTCTTGGAACGGGGCATGCTGCCTCATGCTCAAGGCCTTTTTGGGAAAAACCACACGTCCTTGTTATAAACGGTGACACTCCACTTATCACAAAAGATCTTATCGAAGAATTGGCACACACACACATCTCAACAGATGCAGCAGTAAGCATCGTGACCTCTTTTGTAACAGAGCCAGCAAGCTATGGAAGGGTTATCGAAGACAAGGCAGGAATTCGAATTATAGAAGCAAAAGATTGCAGTCTGCAGCAAAAAAAGATCAATAAAATAAACGCTGGCATGTATCTTTTTAAAAAAGAGTTTTTAGAAAAGTACATTGATTCACTTGAAACACAAAACGCTGCTGGTGAATTTTATCTAACAGACCTGATCAAAATAGCCAATGACAATAATCTAAAAATCAACCTAGTAAGCCGCAGCTATGACGAAGTCCGCGGCATAAACAACTTAGAAGAACTCTGGGCGGTTGAACAAATTAAGCGATCTGAAATTATGCGCAACCTTATGCTAAGTGGCGTTAGGTTCGAACTTGCACAAACAATTCACGTCGATGTTGATGTACAAATCGGCGATGGCTCATTTATAGGAAACGGTGCTCTGCTACTTGGCAAAACCAAGATAGGCCAAAACTGCAAAGTTTTAGCAAGCTCAATTGTCGAAAATTCCACAATCGGAAACGATACAGTCATACACTCACATTCAATTGTGAAAAACAGCTCTGTTGGAAACAAATGCGAAGTTGGACCTTTTGCCAACGTAAAAGAACATTCCAAACTTCAAGACAATTCAACAGTTGTTAGTTTTTCAGAGATAAAAAATAGCATCCCGCATACACGCAACAAATCAAACCACAAAAAACGGCAAGTTTCAGCCTAACTGCATCTCTCGTTTTCCCTCTTCACAAAATCCACCAACTTCTTCAAAGAATGTTTGTAGAAACTTCTCCATAAACGCATGTCGTTTTAAAGCAATTCTGCGACCGGAAGGCGTATTCATGCGATCTTTGAGTAGCAATAATTTTTCGTAAAAGTGATTAATTGCTGGGCCATCGCTCTTTTTATACGCTTCAGCAGTGGTGTGAAGCGCCGGTTTTATCGTCGGATTGTAAATCTCGTTACCCTTGTACCCACCGTATGCAAAAGTTCGAGCGATTCCTATCGCACCCAAGGCATCGAGCCTGTCTGCATCCTGCACAACCATTCCTGCAAGCGTTTTCATAGGAGCTGGCTTCACATTGCCACCCATAAACGAAATGTCGCGGATGATGCTGCAGACATGTTCTATATCATCAGAAGCAACGCCTTGCTTGTGCAAAAAATCACCTGCAATGGTTGGACCAACCTCTTTGTCACCGTTATGGAATTTCCAGTCAGCAATATCATGCAAAAGCGCTGCAATTGTAACGACGAAACTATCGGCGCCTTCTTTTCGTGCAATCTGCTTCGCCAAATCAGTAACCCGCACCACATGCCACCAATCATGCCCAGAACCTTCACCGACCAACTTTTTGTGAACGAATATCCGCGTATTTTCAATAATTGCATCAGGCCGCATAACAAACCTCCTTAAGCTGGTATTTTATGCATCATGGTGTAGCATAAAAAACGTTCCGCAATATAAAACCTTAACGCTTTATTATTATGCCAACTCAAAAAAAAGCAATAACCTTTCTCCCTTGCTAAGAAACAGCTGGCTTGGTT
>DAOVOC010000074.1 GCA_030629865.1 bacterium | reverse complement strand
CAAAAATGCTTTTTTTACTAAAAGGTGTATTACAGCCTCGCAAAAAATTCCATGTCACTTTTCCACTCAACGTTCCACTGGATCCCGGGTCAAGCCCGGGATGACATCTGACATCAAATTAACATTAAACAATATATATAAAGTCTACTTAGGAACCTACGTGGAGTGCCGATTTTTCTTCATCCGGATCGCTACCGCGCGAGATAATTTCAAATCGTTTGTATTTTTTTGTAAATTCACGTGGAGGGCTATTGTATTCAAATTCACCACCCCATGCATCGGCTGGAACTTCGTCGTATCCTTCAAGATATGGTCCTCGCCACCGTTCGCCCTCTTTGCCACCAGGACGATTTATAAGAACATCAAGGCCGCCATCACGAGTTGTTGGATAACGACCAACGTCAAGCGAATACTGCTGTAGGGCCGAACTCATAGTGTTCATTAAAGATTTTGTTCCCGTCTCTTTTCCACGCTGCATAATCTGCCCAAATTTGGGAAGCATAAACGTCATAAGGATTCCAACTACCGCAATCCAAATTAAAAGTTCGGCAATCGAAAAACCCGGTGATTTTACTTTCATAATATTCCTCACTTTCTAAATACCCTGTAAGTTCGACATCTCGAGCATTGGCAGAAAAAGAGCCAACACAATGAGTAGAACAACGCCTGCAATAACTAAATTCATAACAGGTGAAATTGCCGCCGTCAAAGTATCGATCGACTCTTCCATCTCCTGCTCATAATCATGTCCTACCTGCAACAGCATTTGTGCCAAATTTCCCGACTCTTCACCAGTGCGAATCATGTAGTGTGCAATTGGCGGGAAAATACCTGTCTGCTGCAAGAATTTTGCAATTTTACCTTCTTTAATAATGTTTGATCGTGCTTCGCGCAGATATTCGGCAAGAACAGAATTGTTAACAACATCACACACAATACTCAGCGAGTCTGAAAGATTAACGCCCGCTTCCTGCAGCATTCCGAGTGTTTTAGTAAATTCAACAATCGCACTAGTTTTGGTCAGTTTTGATGTTAGAGGAAGCTTTAAAAGGAGTTTGTCCAAAGTATGCTTGCCGTTTTTTGACGATTTCCATTTAAAGAATGCAAATAAAACAGCACTTACTCCAATAAGCATCCATAGCCAGTATTCAGTGAATAATTTTGAAAATGCGATCATGTTTAAAGTTAAGGCAGGCAACTCTGTGCCCATTTCCTGCAATGTTTTTGCAATCGCAGGAATTATAAAAATCGAAGCGGCTATGACAACACCAAAAGAAACAACAAGCATAAAAATCGGATAGCGCATCGCAGAAGAAACTTTTTTCCCCAATTCTTCAGAGCGCTCAAGCTGAACAGTAAGGCGATCCAGAATTTTTTCCAGCCCACCACTGGCCTCACCGGCACGAACCAACTGAACATAAACGTTATCAAAAACTTTAGGATGGTCTTCTAGGGCATCTGCAAGCGATCTACCTTCCTTTAACCCATCACGAACTGTTATCAAAACTCGCTTAAAAGAGCCTTCAAACTGCCCTATCAAAAGGGCTATTACATCTAAAAGAGGAACCGTTGCCTTTAAAAGAACACTCATCTGCCGCGTAAAAAAAACCTTAGTCTTAACATCAACACCACGCTCAAAGATTTGAGACAAGAATGAATCAGCGTTATCCTTATCAGCCTGTTCGATTAACGACGGAACTAAATTATTGCCTTTTAGAAATTCTCTAACCTCCTGGCTTGTGGCGGCATCAATTGTAGCCGAAAGAACCTTGCCAGAGCGATCAAGCGCGCGATATTTAAAGAGTGGCATGAGGCAACCTTTTTCTATTTGAAAAACATTTCTCTTGAAAATTCATGTGGTAACGTGCTATTCGTAATGATATAGTAAACGTCATACAATGACATGCAAGCATCTTATCAAAAAGGGGGATGGGATGAAAAGGAAGATATATTGCACCGTGCTCATTCTTGCGGCGACAATCACGTGTCAACGCATAAAAGCGGAAATAACTCGTGGATTCGAGTTTCAAACCAAGCAACTGGGTGAAGAGGGGCAAACCCAGGTTGTATCACGTCAAAATATGCCAGACACAGAAATGACAGCACAAACAGCGTGTTATAACCGTAAAATTATCGATTACGTAAAACGAATTTTTAATAGCGACGATGCAGTACCAACAATTTCGCAAGATTCTGAATGCGTTGTTGAGTTTTTAAGACTCAATGACGAGTTTTTTTTAGATATTGAAGATTGTTACAGCTGCATGCGCCTTTTAAACAACAAGGTGAAATCGTGCGAAATTCTTGATGACCAAGTTATCAACGAAATTTTTGCAGCAATGCCAGAACGCCTTGGCGGCTATTTTCAAGATACCAACACACCTTACTATTCAATCGATTCACTACAAACGCGGATGGAAAAACTTTTGCTTTCTAGCTTTACTAATCATTTTGAAAAATTCCAGGCATCGCCTGACACGTTTATTCATGATCTTTCCAAAAACCTAAGCCAAAATGCTGCAGGAATCGATGGGGAAACTGAAGAGCTTGTCGCCGGCGGTGGAACAGAATGGCGAGAAAGGCTACGAATTGGCATTGTCCGCTTCTCCGAAACATGCTTAAACAGAGTTATGTGGAACCAAACGGCCTATGAAGGCATCTGGAACTCACTTATGACAACGGCCAACAGCATTTATCAGCTGGCCACATATCAAATTATCACACACATGGACGATTTGGACGATCTTTACTGGTCACTTACACATCGCTTCTGTTTCTTTTTGGATTTGACCAAGGGCATGTTCCCAACATCGTTCTATGAAATCATAGAAGGCGACATCATCGACGGAGCAGCATTCTTTCTCGAACTTGGCGAACAAGATGAAGGCATTAAGAGTAAAAAAGAATTTATTCTCGAAGCTATTATGAAAGCCAAAGCCAAATCGATCGGCATCGACCACGGAATGGTCTTGAACAACTAATAACAGAAATATTGCCAAAAGAGTTCTGGGTCGGCTAACGCCGACCCTTTTTATTTTTCACACATCAAAAAACACCTAAAAACATTACTTTTTATCTATCTCACAAACACCCTTTTGAGTAATTTTGCAAAACATCAGAAAATAAATGTCCACCGAAAAATGTAGAAAGAATCGGATAAACAACTAAAAACAGAAGGTAATATGAAAAAGCTACTTTTGACAATTATGGTTTTGGCAACTGCCGGAATGGGGTTGTCTTCACAAGGGAAAAAAAAGAAAAGCTTAAACCAGATAAAAGGACACCAGGCTCTTACTTCAAATCAAAGTCAAGAACTCAACACAATGCTTACAATAAAAGAAGCTCTCACAATTGCAGCTCGAAACACAAGACGGGCAAAACGACTTGGTCTTACAACCAAAGAAATAGCAAACAGGCAAACCATACAAACACATCTCAACAATGGTGCCGATCCTGAAAAAATCCTAACCGGACTACGTAAATGGCAACAAACCATAGAAATAGTGAAAAGAGCGATTAAATTCCAACAAGAACATCCTAAGCAACCAGTTAATCCAGCTTTTCATGAAAAGCTTAGAGCTTATGGATGCACAGAGACTCAAATTAAAAAATACAAAGCTCGTAAATACTAACAGATTCAAATTAAGGCCCGGCATCCCGCTTGGCCTTAAATTTTTCAACCCATACTATTTTTTCATGGCCGCTAATGCCACCTCAAATGATGGAAAAGCAACTTGGAATCCATATTTGTCCAGAAATGATAGTGCAGAGTCATCAAGGTATCCGACTACAATTGCAATCAATTCAACAGGACAGCTAAGCCAACTATCACAAATAAATTTATAAAGTTTTACAAGTTCTTTAAACTTGTTATCCACAACCAATAAATCCGGTTTAATTTGTTCCCATGACAGATAATGAAAATTTGCATCAACCCCGCTAGGGCAACCAATTCTTAAATCTTCTGCATTGTTTGACCGCGTTAAAAAAGCAAGACGGATATCAAGCGCAACCTGTCCAGGCCCGCAATAAAACCCACATCCTTCAGAAACACCACTAGAGCCATAAAAATCAAGGGTTCCAAGAGTTGGACGCAGAAGCATTTGAGGCATGTAAAAAACAACCGGATTTTGACAATCAACATCCTTTGAAACAGAAAAACTAAAGTAATTAAAAGGATTCTTATTAAGTTTCATGTCAAGCACCTTATCTAGCTGCCCTTGATCAAGGTTTGTACAATCGATGGCAAAAACCTCTAGTTTTCGTAGTTTTTTTAAAATATCACCCAACACTTCTAAATTGGGATTAAATTTACACCGCTGGTTAGAAAAACCCAAAATTTCAATCTTGCTACACAAACTTAGCTCTGCCGGAACGTCTGAAGCCATTTGCCCTTGAACGTCAAATCCAGTCATATTTTTACAATCAAAAACACTTTTTCCGAACGCTTGTATCAACGGGTTTTCGTTTTCGTTTGTTTTACGACGTAAATCAAACCAGTTTCCAGGCTTAATAACGTAAACCACTCCAGATTTACTAACTTCGTATTCTGGCTCAACTTGCATCCCCAAAACTGTGCCTGAGGCCACAAAAAAAATTAACAATGCGCAAAGTTTTTTAAAAAACACCACCACACCCGCCCCTTCCTTTCACAACTAAACATTTCAGCCTGCAACTTATTCTAAATCTTCTCAGCTAGAAAATTCAATACAAAGAGGTTCTTTTTTGCATAAAAACCGGCATTGTTGCATAAATACAAATTCAACTAAACTATGTTTTACACTTCTGTCATCATCCGACTTGATCGGATGATCCAGGCCTGTGAGTTTTGAATAAAGATTGAATT
>DAOVOC010000029.1 GCA_030629865.1 bacterium | reverse complement strand
AGCAATGACAACTGATATAAAATTTTTAAGCCAAAGCGCACTGCTACCAAAAAAATTTGTACTTAAAATTTTGAACAAAAAATTATTAAGCCGCATCGAGGAAAACATCGCAACCAGAGAAGCAAAAACAAGACGTGGTACATGCCTTAAAAGTGGAACAAAATGTCCGTGCGCCCAATCTGAGGCCAAAGGAACATAGCTCAAATGAATCCAACTTGCGGCAACGTACCAAACAAATCCAAGAACAAATGCCCATGTTGCCTTGTCTGCAGCCGATTTTGAATAAAATTCTTGTAAAAAGTTGGTGCAAAACATACAGCCAACTATGTATGCGTCAGCAGCTGTTACAGAAAAACCAAACAATGTTATTTGCTTTAAAACAAAAAGGTTTGCAAAGACCGCTTGCACAACAACAGCGGCCGTCAAAGCTCCTTGGCCCAGCGCAAGAGCAGCCAGAGAAAAGGCCATAGTTGTAGCCACATGTAACAGGAAAATTATTTCGTTCGACATAATTTAACCTCATTGAAAATACAATAATTTTTAAAATCGCTAAACTCGATTAAACACTACATACAAAATTTGTGAATATATTCATATGTCATTCCGGGCTCTCACCACGGCGTAGCCTTAGCGCAACTGGGTGACCCGGCTTTGTTTCGCAAATACTAAACTGTCATCAAAATTAAAAATAATAACTTTCCTGTGTCCTTGCATTTATGGCAAAAAACCTTAACACTGTCATCCCGGACTACGATCCGGGATCTTTTCCTCTAAAATCAAAATGCAATGGATAGTCTTTCTAGATGGCTTTATTGAGTAACCGCAAGTTTGTAGCTCATTTTAAAATGCAACCAAAATAAGGAAAAGATCCCGCATCAAGTGCGGGATGACTAATAGCAAAACACCTATAAAACATTCACTTTAAATGGCCATGCCCCATGTTGAACTTTTTTCAAAAAACTGAGTGGAGTGGCATGTTAAAAGTTTTTTGCGATACCCAACAACAGCCATTGCCGGCATCTACACGGAATGACAAGAATGAAATAATTTTATACTTATTATAAACAAACGTAAGCATACAAAAAACATGACTATATTTGTAAAATTGCTTTCGTGCGCCATCACTGTGCATTGAGGGTTTTGCCGTGAAAAAAAACTTTATAGTCTTATGCCTTTCTATTCTTCTGACAACATTCCCCCTTATCTGCCATGAAAAAAGATACGACTCTCGTGTACACGAAATGCACACCTGGCAAAATGCTCTACAAGTTTTTAAACCCTCTAAAAAATCACGCTGGAAACGCGTCGGCCATTTTTTCCTTAAAAATTTAGAAACACCTCTCAACTTTGCACTCACTCTGGCAACGCTGAGCATCGCAAGCCGAATAACCGATGAGTTCGAACAGACTAATTTAAAAATAGGAAAATATTTTGCACCAGTTACAAAACTTCTCGGTAGCCACAAAACAAATACAGAAGTTAAAATGGCCATCGCTATAGCAACATCAATGCTTTTCGATTACGCAACAGATTTTGTATGGGGACGATGGATTAGAAAAAAACCACTTTCTCCGAAAGATGTTGAAGATACAATTTGCTCAATTCAAGCAGAATTCCAGCACATCGAATTTCCGCATCCTATCGACAAACTCGTTACAAAAATCAAAAAAATATTAAAAACAAAACAAAACAAAGTTTTAGCAAAAGAAGAAGCCACAAAATTGGTTCAACAAATAAAAATTCTTATCGAAGCGCACGGAATTGAAGAACGACTTGCAAAAGACCGTTCACTAAACGCCTTTTTTGAATATCCAGACCATCTAACTCGTGCAATAAGCTGGCAAAATGCATCTAATTTTTTTTCAAAAAAAATTGTGCCACGTTTAAAAACCGCAGGAAGCATCACCATCAGAGGTTTGAAAATTCCGCTCAAATTAACATTACTATGGTTTTCAACATGCAAGTTGTATCGCACAACCGAAGGTTTTGAATACTTGTTGGAGCTGATAGAAGGATATTGGAAATCATACGAAATAACTCCAATAACAAAAATCACAAATATTTTAAAAAACGATTTTGAAATTAGAACTGAAGCTGATATGACAACTATTATTTTAACATCATCACTCATCGGAATGTTTTTTGAATGGGGATGGGATGCCACCGTTGAACATTCAAAACACAGGCAACGAGAAATAGAAGCAGCAGTACAGGCAATTAATTCCAGCACTCCTGCACTAATTCTACCCAGGCCCGTTGCACAACTTGTCGAGCGCATAAAAACAATTTTCAAATCAAAAAAAGACAAAGCAATAGCGTATAATGAGGCCACAGAAATGATAAGAAAAATAAGAATATTAATCGAAGCTCATGAGATAGAGATTTCTCTCACAAAAGCATAATTTCGCTCAAAAAAATACAGTTACGCCATACAATGCATATGGTACAATTTGAACATCAAAAAATTACAAAATATAGTAAAATATTTTTTTTGCTGGAGTACTCATGGCCACATCAACCGCCGCAACGCTCGAAAAAGTTGTTTCTTTGTGCAAACGCAAGGGATTTGTGTTCCAATCTTGTGACATTTACGGCGGACTGAACGGCGTATATGATTTCGGGCCACTTGGCGTTGCTCTAAAAAACCATATCAAAGATCTTTGGATTAAAGAGATTACACAGTTTCCAGAAGATGTTGTTATGCTCGATGGTGCGCTTCTTGGACATCAAGATGTTTGGAAAGCATCTGGCCACCTCGAAAATTTTAGCGACCCGATGGTCGATTGCATGAATTGCAAAAAACGGTTTAGAGCCGACGAGCTTGACCTAGAAAAACCATGCCAATCTTGCGGCGTAAAAAACTGGACCGATGTGCGGCAATTTATGCTTATGTTCCAAACACAGCTTGGAGCAATGTCAGACAAAGCTTCCACGGCATACCTTAGGCCCGAAACAGCACAAACAATTTTTACAAACTTTAAAAATGTTACCTCGAGCACACGCGTCAAAGTTCCATTTGGCATAGCGCAAATCGGCAAATCGTTCCGCAACGAAATTACTCCAAAACAATTTTTATTCCGCGTCCGCGAATTTGAGCAAATGGAACTCGAATTTTTCTGCTCACCCGATGAGTCAGATAAGTTCTTTGATCTATGGCTGCAACGTCGTCGTGACTTTTACAAAAAGCTTGGATTGAATAAAGAAAATTTACGGTTCAGAAAACACAAGCCCAATGAACTCGCGCATTATTCAAAATATTGCACTGATGTTGAATACTGTTTTCCATTCGGATGGAAAGAGCTCGAAGGCATTGCACATCGAGGCGATTACGACCTAACACAACACAGCAATCATTCTGGCAAAGATCTTTCATATTTTGATGCAACAACCAACAAAAAATTCATGCCACATGTTGTCGAATGTTCTGTTGGCGTAGACAGACTTATGCTCACAATATTGTTTGATGCATATCGAGAAGACAACGTTAAAGGCGAACAGAGAACTTATCTTGCCCTTTCACCAACGCTCGCTCCAATTACGGCCGCAATTTTGCCACTTACCAAAAAACTTTCTGAAAATGCCCATAAATTATTTATCGACCTAAAGCAAAAAGGATTTTCTGTTCAATTTGACGAAGCAGGTTCAGTTGGCAAGCGCTATCGCCGCCAAGATGAAATAGGCACACCTGTCTGCTGCACGTACGATTTTGATAGCGAGAATGATGCATGTGTAACAGTAAGGAATCGCGACACACTTGCACAAGAACGAATTTCTATAGATGCTGTTGCATCGTATTTGCAAAAGTTAAAGGCTTAATTTTTTTGCATCGAGGCCATGTCATGAAAAAACAAGGAATACTGCAGTGGTTAAGAAAAAAAGTCCACTCACCATACTCTGATTGGATTTTTGTCATACCATTTTTGCTAGAAGCATTTTTGTTGTTTCCTCTTGAAATTGTTCTTACTTTCTTCACTCTTGAAAAACCAGAGAAAAGTGTTTTCTATATAATTTCTTCAGCTCTCAGTTCTGCAATTGGTGCATCAATAGGCTATCTTGTTGGCGCCTGCGCTTGGGAAACAATTGGACAAAAGCTTGTTTACATGGCAATTACTCCCGCTACATTTCAAAAACTTACAGCATATTACGCCAAATGCCACATTCCGGTAATTTACATTGGAGGGCTCCTGCCACTCCCATTTAAAATGTTCACACTTTCTGCAGGTTTTTGCAGATTACCATTTCTGTCTTTTATGATTTTTATTTTTTTAACTCGGTTAACACGATATGCACTTATTATTTTTGCAGTTAATGCATGGGGCAAGCGTGTCATACAGTTTGTTGATCAGCTCTCTGTGCGAATGCTACTGTTGTCGGGTCTGAAATTATCATTACTTGTTTCCTGCGCATGGATACTAACGTGATAGACGAAATAAAAAACCAAGACGAACCTCCTAGTCGTAAAAAATCATTATCAAACCGATTTTCACCAGGAAGAATTATAATTTCTTCATTTATGCTAGTTATTGGCATCGGAACAGTTCTTCTGTATCTCCCATTTGCACACTCGCAAAACATCTCTTTGCTCGACGCATTTTTTACATCTGCCTCTAGCACTTGTGTAACAGGCCTGCACGTCGTTCCAATTTCATCATTCACTCATTGGGGTCATTACATTATTTTAGGACTGGTTCAAATTGGAGGCTTAGGATTAATGACCATGTCATTTTTTCTTGCCTCTCTGTTTTTAGGCAAACTTGGCGTTGCTGCACGAGCCATAGCTAGCGAAATACTAGAATTTGGAACTCTGGGTAAAATGAAAAGTTTTTTGGTCCTGATTGTAAGCACAACATTTGGAATAGAAACACTGGGCGCATTTGCTCTTTATCCTTTATTTAAAGCATTATATCCAACCGGAAAAGCGGTTTTTTATTCAATTTTTTATGCAGTTACCTCATTTTGCAATGCTGGCATTACCCTTTCTGACGCCAATTTAATTGGCATGGAACACGAACGAATGATGCTTGGTATCCTTGGCATTTTGGTTTTTGCGGGAGGTCTTGGGTTTGCCGTATTGTATGAACTCGTTGAACATCTACTCTCTCCAATCAGAAAAAAAGCGGCTGTTTCAAAACGGCTTTCTCTTCATACTCGCATGGTACTCAAAATGTCATTGGCCTTAGTTTTTATCGGTGCACTCACAATTTGGCTTCTTGAACAAAATGGAACACTCGCCGGAATGGGCCTTTGGGATGGTATAGAAAATGCACTGTTGCATTCAGTATGGCTTAGAAGTGCAGGTTTTTTTAGCACAAACATTGCTGCTCTTGCACCAGCAACCATCTTTATCTTCATCATTTTTATGATTATCGGCGCCTCTCCAGGTTCAACCGGTGGAGGTATAAAAACAACAACGCTTTCGCTTTTTATAGCCACTTTAAGCTCAACCATGCACAAGCGTGGTGTCGTTGAAATCGGTGGAAGAACAATTCCACAAGACCAATTAAACAAATCAATTGCCATCGTTGCACTCACAATTTTATGGCTGGGCGTTTCAACGTTTATTTTACTTATTTCAGAGCCGGGGCATTCGTTTTTATCAATCTTGTTTGAATCAGCATCAGCACTCTCTACAACAGGGCTTTCGACAGGAATTACAGCGTCCTTTTCGATTATTGGCAAATTAGTACTTGTCGCCAACATGATAACCGGTAGAATTGGCGCGTTAACACTTATATTTGCACTGCGTAAAAAAAGAGATAAACAAACTTATCGCTTCCCAGAAGAGAGAGTCTTACTTGGCTAAACGGAGAATATGCTATGAAACTTTGTGTCATTGGACTTGGAAAGTTTGGATACGAACTAGCTCATTCACTTGCAGAACAAGGCAATGAAGTCATTGCTATCGACAAAAACGAAGAAATTGTTGAAGACATTAAAGATGATGTTACTCAAGCAATTTGCTCACAAATCGATGATGAAGATTCGCTACACAATGTTGGTATCGAAGAAGTTGACACAGTAATTGTTGCCGTTGGCGACGATTTTGAACAATCTGTTTTAATTACCGCACTTTTAAAAAAGCATTTTAACATACCGCACATAATCGCTCGTGCTACCAACCGCATGCACGAAAACATTTTAAAACTAGTTGGCGCAAGTCGAGTTCTTGTTCTCGAGCGCGAAATGGCAATCAAACTGGCTCACAAACTCAGCATGCCAATCGGAGAGCTGGTTCATATCACGCAAGATTTTGCCACTACACAACTCAAAGCACCCACACAATTTGTAGGAAAAACTGTTAAAGAAATCTCTAACACAAGCAAACGCGTATCCTGCATTGCCGTCAAAAAAGGTAATGAAATTGTTTTAATTGGCCCCGACTATATTATTCTTGAAAACGACATAATATTGTTTGCCGGCAGCAGAAAAGCCTTGGCAACTTTGATGCACATGTAAAAAACAACGTTGTTGCATAAATACAAACTCAAATACAAGGCGGTTTACACTTCGGTCATCATCCGACTTGATCGGATGATCCAGCCCCACGAAGTTTTAAAGAAAAATTAATTTTCAGAGGTCATCACTAATTTTTGACCTTTGAAAGTGTCAATTTATAATAATATGACTGGCTTGGATCCCCGGGTCGGCCCAGGCTACGCCGAAGCTTCGCCGAGGCGAGTGCCCGAGGACGACAAATAGTCGGAGCCTGTGACAACAAATAATAAATTATGCAACAACGCCAAAAAAGTCACAAAAGTACAAAAAAATGGCTAAATTTGTTGCTTTGTATTTTTTTTAATACAATTAACAAACAAAATAAAATCCATTAATTTATTTGGAAAATCAACATGAAAAAGAGTTTTTTGCTTATAACAGCCTTATTTACAAGTAGCATAGCATCTCCACTTAAATTTGATTCGACAACATTGCAACTTGGATGCTCAGGCCTTGCCGCATTGACACTTGGCTTAACAGGTATTAATAACGCACACAAAATCTCCAGAAAAACAAATTTAACGCCACAAACTGTAAAAATTTTTTCCAAAATATTATTAATTACTGGCGGAATCTTAAGCGGCAGCGCCGTTTACAAAGCGTTTGATAATGATGAAGATATTGACCAACAAAAGCCAAACTTTCCTCAATTAAACACTGAAAAACCTAACCAACCAGGCAAAAAAACAGAAAAACAAAAGCCACTATCACTTACTGAACAACTCCATGAAAAACAAAAGCAACTTGCAATTTCATATTCAAAAGATGAAGATGAAGATGAAGATGAAGAATACAACAGATCTCTAGAGGAAGAACAAATAAAACTTTCAAAAGAAATAGAACAAATTAAAGAAGAGCAAAAAAAACATATACGAACCCTGAATAAAAAACTGAAAAAGATTTGTACAGAAGTAATACATGGTTGTGATGAAAAAGTCTTATTGAACGTAAACGATACACCATACCAATTCGAAAACGATCCTATATATTACCTTGCAAAGGATCTTATAGAATACAACCTCATCAATCCAAAAGAATTTGAGACTCTTTCACTTAAAATAAGCAAATCACTTCTAAAAACTGTTAGCGATAGATTAAAAAGTGTTTTCTCCGACCCTCAATATCAAAAAAACTTATCGAATCCTAAACGAAACGATTTAATTTATGAAAAAAGTCTCCTACTAAAAAATATGTTTGATAAAGCCAAAGCTCCCTCCTATTCTTGCAAATTCGATAGAACTGGAATTGAGCGCATAGTTTCTCACATAGGATATGCCATTGTAAGCGGCGCAAAAAAGTCTGTTGTAGATGCTATCAACGACTTAAACATCGCAGAAGTAACCCCCGTTAAATTAGCCGATTATTACACAGAAAAGATGAAGAACCTCGATACTTACAACGCTCATAAGCATCAAGATATACAAAGAAAAGTGTTGGAAAAAATTCAAGCCAATCCACAAGCACCAGAATTAAAGCATTTTCTAAAAAACACTGATACGGAGCAAATAATGACTTTTTTTGGAATAACTGAAGCCAACTTTTCAAAAAAATTGGATTAACCTTTTTAGATTAACTAATTTTGCCACACCTTTATAAATTAAAAAAAAGCACTAAACTCCAATCGATTAAGTAAAATTAAATATTCATCAAGATGAGAAAAATATGTCTTTTAAAAAAATAGCACTAGTAAGCGTTTTAGTTCTCGGACTCTCCTCAAGCATATCTTTTGCAAAATTGGTAGAAAACCATGAAAACAGAACAAAAGCATCACTAAAAGAAGAGCTAGGTGGAGAAATTAAAACCACTCTCAACCAATGCGTTGCACTCAACGAACATCTAGCCAAACTTCAATTCGAAATCGCTCAGCTGCAAAAAAGACTTTTAGCAAAGGGAGAAGAACTAATGGACAATGGCCCTTCGTTTAAAAAAGCTGGACGCAAACCACTAGCAGATTCAATCAACACCGCCGAAACTGCACGAAGCTCTTTAGCATCACTCGACTCTACTTTAAATAAAGGTACAATAAAGTCTGTTTTAAAAAATTTCGACACAGACATATGCTTAAAACTCACATAATCGCAACATCAAACTTGCACCGGAACACAAATTTGCTAGCCTGGTTTAAGTATTAAAAAAGCACAACAAATCTCAATTAAGGAGAGACGCCATGTCGGGGTACAATAGAGTAATAATGATGGGCAATCTAACAAGAGACCCCGATTATAAACAACTTTCATCCGGCCAATCCGTATGCAGACTAAGCATAGCTTCCAACAGACAGTTCAAAAGTCGTCAAAGCGACGAATTGGTACAAGAAGTATGTTTTATAGATGTCGATGTATGGGGCGCACAAGCAGAAAACTGCAACAAGTATCTTGAAAAAGGTCGTTCAGTTCTTATTGAAGGTCGTGTTAAATTTGACACATGGCAGGACGGCGAAGGACAAAAGCGCAGTAAACATTCCATTGTTGCAGACCGAGTAAACTT
>DAOVOC010000005.1 GCA_030629865.1 bacterium | reverse complement strand
GGACGAGATGCTTAGAATGCTTGCGCCAGTCGAAAAAACAGATTCAATTGCATTTTTTAAATCCAAATTGCCTGTAATTGAAAGTTTACTAAAAGATCTTAATCTGGCCCTTAATCGCTACGCTGCAAGCGCATAAAGTGGGAGCCCAGGCATGACAAAGCAGATAATGTTTTTATTAATAGGGTCTTTTTTAGTATTTTGTTTTTCATCATTTTCTCTTTCTGCTGATCCTGGAACAAGCCAGACAAATATTCCATCAGCCGCTCACATGGATGCACTTGTAAAACAGTTAGAAAAACAGCTTTCCCCAATTCGTGATGGATTAAAAACACCGGAAAAGTGCTCCAAAGATTCGGGGAAAAAAGAAATATGTGATGCTGGTGAGTACAAAGAAACGTTTACAAAACAAGTAATCAACACATATTTGCCATCCGCTAGGGTTTTATTTAAAGAGGTTTTGCCAAAGCTTGACGCAAAGCATCTTAAAGATGCGTACGAAGCGATTATTGAAGTTTGTGATATGAGGCCTTGGTATTATTTTTTAACGTCTTCAAAAGGCTTCGATGGACGTTTTCTTTACAGCATTAATGATGAGTTAACTGTTTTTTATCGTTTTTTAAAAGATTATGTAGTTGATACAAAAACCGGAAAACTTGTAGGAAAAAAAGTGGCGCGAGGAAGTAATTTTACATCCATAAAAGATTATTGGACGGGTACATTAAACGTTGAAACATATTATCGGTTTCATGCACTTATTGCAGATTATGGATTTGTGAAATTGTATGGTTTTGCGATGCGGCTTATTCCCGACCGTGAGGCGACAAAACAATTTGTTTCGACATATGGGCGCTTGTACCAAATTGTCAGCATGGTTTCTGGCTCTCGGTACGAAAGGCAATATCAAGAATCTATTAAAGCTGCTCAGCGAATTATGAAGTTGATGGAAGCTAGAACCCATTCTGAAGAAGGGCCTGGTAATGCCCGTTCTATGGCGCAGAGGGTGATGTAATGATTTTGAAATTTTTACACTCATTTTTACAGATGTACTTTTCTTCTTGTCATCCCACCTCAAAGGCTGGGATGACAACCGGTAGACTAATGTTGCAAGAATTATTTTTTTTGATTGTCGAAGTTTTGTGTTTCTCGAAGTTCTCCTGGATTGCCTACGAGAACCTCGGCTTATTTCCGGATCAAGTCCGGAATGACAAGTTGAAGAGGTGCCATGTTTAAGAATCTGGTTCATTTTTCAACCTTAGTATTTTTTGTCTGTATAAATATTACTTTGTCTTCGTCGATAGAGCGTGATTTGCTCAAGAGTTTTGTATCTTCTTATGACTTTAGTACTTCTGGTCGATATTCACATGAATATCATCCATTTCTTCTTAGAAAAACAGCCAAAAGCCTTGCCCGGATGGAAAGTTCCCTTCGGGGAAAAGGATTTGATATCAAAGGGCGCGTTGTCATTATGGGATATGAAGGTAATGCGATTTCCTCATATTTTCCCAGCTTTCGTGACAGTGAAGGCGGAATTATTGATGATGAATATGTTGCAAAAGAGCTAAAGGGATGGTCCTTGCAGCTTCATAATCGTTTTGGGTTGATGTCTGGTTTTTTATTTAGAGACATCGAAAAGACGGGAACTAAATATTTTAGACACATTAATCCACACCGTGTAGAAATTTTTCATCCTCAAATGAATGTTTTTCAGAAAGATGCTTTTGGTCCTCTTGCTCAGATGCTTTTTGATTCGCAAAATCGTATTATGGAGCATGCTCGCAAGGATAATTGGAAGGCCATTTTTGCAGAACTTATTCCGTTTTGGAATTCTTTGTATGGCAGTGAGGGTAAAACTGGAGATACACAGGTTGCCGGTACGCAAGATATTTTGTTTACAGTAGAAAATACTCGTTTTTTACATGATTCTACGGTTCCATTAATCAAATTTTATACCGGTGGTGACGTAACATATCCAATCGTGCTTTCCAAGCATTGTGGATATCGTGCAACTTTTAATGCGCAGTGTTTTGTAAAAGAATTTTCTCAGATGCTTAAACAGGTTGATGGTGAATCAACCGTTTATATTTTTAAAAGTTTTGTTGACGGTGTTGGAAAAAGCACGCTTTTGGGAAATATAAAAAACTACCAACGATTTGGTGCCGACATCGATCGCTATGAATCGGTAGATAATACCTCATCTCTCGTGGCTGATATGTTTGAATATGCTCCGGGTGTTCATATTGCCGATTTGCCGGCTCAGATGAGCCACTTTACGTATAAACCAGACGGTCTTGTTTATGTTGATTTGAGCGCTGTTGGCGCTTCCCATGGCAACGAGCAAGATATAAGACAATATTTTGAAAAGAATAAAAAAAAGCTTATTACTGAGTATCAGGTTCTTGTTGATGAAATTAAAAAAGAGCCATCGGTTGTTACTGACTCTGATATTCCCAAAAGAATTTTTGTCAGAAATGTTGTGGTTTTGAACCGTTCGGTTCGTAACCGTTCGGTTCGTAACCGTTCGGTTTGCAATCCATGGATTCCTGTGAGCTATAACGATCGCGAATATTTGGTAGATCGTAGAAATGCACGGTGCATTCGTGTTCTGTTGCCACTGCCTGATGCGCGATCTGAGGGGCTAAAAAATATTGAACCTGAACAAATGTTGTTTACAAATGGTGTTAGCTTTCCACCACCGTACAAAATGTTTTTGGATGATTTGATTGAAAAATGCCGCGTTCGCGGTGTGAAAAAAGTTGTTTTTGTAGATTTTTTGAGCATGTATTCGCGTTCTTCGAGAGAAAATATTCGCATCAATTATTTGCTTCAACAGTTAGGGCAATTGTATCCCAACTTTGATCCTTACATGACGTTGTATCGCAACTTTTCTAGCAACAGCGAATTGCTTGCTCTTTTGCAAACAAAAAAAGGATTTGAATCTGTTACAAAAACATTTAGTCGCGAAGCTGAAATGCGAGTTGTTTTTTACCAAATGATGAAAGACAGTGCTGGTGATCTTATCCGTACCATGAGTAGTGATAAGGTGCTTAAAAAGTTAAAGGCTTATCGCCTTACTGGTGATGATCAAAAGTTTTTACATGATCTAGTTGCGAAAAAAATTGTTGGGGAAACAAATCATTTAGAAAAAACTTATGGTGATACCAAAGAGTTTTTAAACATACAAACTATTAAGCCGGAACTTTTATTTAAGTTTTCAGAATTTTTACAAGAACTTTTTACAAGACGTATTAAAAATACAAGGCTTAATGCGTTATGGAGCAATTTGGGATATGACGTTGTTTGTGATGGAATGGTAAGTAGCGAAGGACCTTGCGATAAAATTGTTCATGTAAAAAATGCAGGACCGATGCGTGCTCGTTTTATTTTGCCACCTGAGTGCAAAAATCCAACATTACTGGATGGCTTTTGTCGTTTGGTTAGAACATCCTGGTATAAAACACTAATCAATCTTGTTAGTGCAAAAGGCTTTGCGCATGGCGCGTTTGAACTTAAAGAAGAGGAAGAGTTTGTTCTACCACTACTTGTAAAGCGTGGAACAGATGGTGCGATGTATGTGGTGCAAAAATTAATGGAGCCAGATCCAAAGCTTACTCAGCAAAGTGCTTTTAGCATGGTGGACAAAAGAATTGGATTATTTATGAATGCGCAATATCCAATTGATTTGTGTGAAGCGCAGACTAACCGTGGAGTTTTTGCATTTGGTTCGGATTCTCCAAAAGGCCGCGGTAGTTTTCCTCATTTTGAAAGCACAATGTATTCAGTTGTTTGGGAGCATCAGTATCACCAGGGTGGTGAAAAAGTTCTTTTTGCGGTTGATGCGTACGAAGCGTTTTGCCGCCGTATGAATTCCTATTTTGGAGAGATGATTAAATCACGCATGTTTCAGCTTGCAGAAAAAAATAGTAAGTTTTCAGAAACAAAAAAGGATTCAAAAGATAGCGAGTCCGTGCAAAGTAACCAAAATCTTATGCCGCAATTTGGCAATCAACAACAAAAAAAGAAAAAACAGAAAAATATAATGTTTTGTTGTGATGATCAAAAAGAACCAATCAAGCTCTTTATCAGATCTATTGTTACACTCGAATCAATCTTGCGTGACGTGAGAAGCGACATTGTTGTTCGGCGTGGCAACAAGCGCGATTTTCGAGCTGGACTTAAGCTTTGGGAGCAAGCCGTCATTCCTCAGTGTTTCCGTATTCTGTGCAAAGATAGCCTGTTTGCCAGGTTAAAAGATTTTGACCCTGTGATCACAAAATATTGATCTAGATATTTCAAATAGAATATGTTGTATCTGCGCTTGTCAGTGAGTGCGGATTGCTTTTTGTTTGGAGATATTCATGAAATCTAACTGTTTTATATTATCAATTTGTTGTTTTATCAATGCTTTTGGTGTCGAAAAACCTGGTGCTGACATAGCGATTAGTACGTCTTCCTTAAACCGTGAATCTTTTATCAAGGAGGTTGAAACCCTAAACTGGGGGGCAGCAAAAGAAGAGGATAGTATAAAAAAATTAGCTGAAATTTGGGGTGATTTAAGTCAAGATGTTAGAGATAAAATTGTGTTAAAAAATTTGCCATCTGAAGAAACAGGGATGTTATGGTGGGAAAAAACAAAACTTCTAACTAAAGAGAAATTGAAAAAAATCCAAGGCAGTTTGTATGTTGGAATGGGTGGCATTATTGGTACAATGGATCAAAAAGTTGCCTATGAAAAGTCAAAGCAGTGGGATACGCTTTTTGGGAAATTTCTTTTGAAAAATCATAATAATTTAGTTGACCGCTTAACTCGCGGTAAAAAAACAATTCATTCAAAATCAAGGGGAGATATTTCTGGCGGTTATAGTGATAGAAAAACCAAAAGTGGTTGGATAGAAAATATGAAGTTGAGGGGTCTTACGGAAAAGGAGGCTACAAGTGCTTGGAAGCAGGCAGAAGAAATATATAAAAGCCGGCAGCAGAAGAAAAAAAGGACACAAGACTTAGAAGTTTCTTCAAAAAACAAACACACAGTGAGAGAACAAAATCAACTTCTGTGAAATCAAAAACAAAAAATTGAGAAAAGAATTATGTTGGTGGCAGACTAACCACCAACATAATTCTTTTTTTTATACCAACTTTAAATCAGTTTCTTTTTTGCCTTGAGCAACATTAATTTGATTGATAAAAGAATCCGTTGTTTTTTGCAGAAGATCAGATAGTTGTTTGGAAAAGTCTTCTGATAAAGTTTTATTTTTTTCTGCATCTCTAATCATGTTGTGAAAATCGCGGCGAACGTTTCTGACGCCTACTCGTGCTTCTTCTGATTTTTTTCCAAGATGTTTAACGAGTTCTTCTCGCCTGTCCGAACTCATCATTGGAAGTTGAAGCCGAATTATTGTTCCGTCGTTTATTGGTGCAATGCCAATATCTGAATTTCTAATTGCTTTTTCGATTGGGCCGATATTGGTTTTGTCCCATGGCTGGATGGTTATAAGCCGTGCGTCTGGAGCACTTATGGTTGCTAGTTCGCGAAGTACCATTGGTTGTCCATAGACATCTGCTTTTACACTTTCTACTAGTGATGTTGAAGCTCTACCTGTTCTGATGGTGGAAAGGTCTTTTTCAAAATGTTTGATAACTTTTTCCATCTCTTCTTTTGTCTTGGACTCAAACTGTGTTTTTTCGCCTTCAGCAAGCTCCAGCATGGAACGCTCCTTTTTTTGGTACAACAGAAATACGCACCCTCATGCCCGACTTATACCAATTAGAGGCCATTTTTTCAATTGCGAGATTGTGCCATTACATTATTTCGTTGGCTTTTCTTTCATTACAGGCTTTAAAGAGTGTTGCCGCAAAGTTTAAGATTTACTTTATTGTCATCCCAGCCTTTAAGCTGGGATGACAATAAAGTAAAAATATGTATTTTTTTTAAAAAATGGAGTTTTGTAATGGTTGTTACTGTATTTGCGTTATTTGGGATAGTTGCGAGCTTTCTTGTTTTGTGGTGGTCGAGTGATCATGTTGTCGATCACGCTCTTTCTGTTGCCAGATTAATTGGGATTTCACCTTTTCTTGTTGGTGCCGTTTTAATTGCTGTTTTAACTAGTTTGCCAGAACTGATTGTTGGCCTTGCATCAGTTGCGCGTGGTATTCCAACTCTTGGTGTTGGCGATATTTTTGGATCAAATTTATGTGATATTTCGATTGCTTTGTTTATTCCTCTTTTTTTCGTAAAAAAATTGGCTTTGGGTAAAGGAGGACGCGCGGGCATTCTTTTTATGCTTTTACTCTCTTCAATATCAATGATTGTTTTTATTGGTCTTGGTGCAACATCTAGATGGGGTGGAGCATTTCTTATAGGTTCGTATTTTGTTGCTCTCTATGCAATGTGGTATCGCAAGGAGATTGATGTTGAAGAGTATCACGAAGAGTTTGATGTTGGACGCGATTCTAAAAGAGAAGTGGCTTTGCTGTTGGGACATATGTTGCTTGCTATAGGCTCTGGGCTTACATCAGTTTGTTGTGGCGAAATTGTGGCCAAATCACTTGGTGTTTCTGCTGGTGTTTTGGGAACGCTTATTTTTTCTCTAGGAACATCAATTCCAGAAATTGCTATAGGAATTAATGCTGCCAGGCGTGGCTCTACAGATTTTGTTTTGGGTAGCGCTGTTGGTTCTGTTTTGAGCCAGGCACTTTTGATTTTTGGCATTATATCAATGGTGAATGGAGCGCCAATTTCACTAACAATGTTTTCAAACATACCTGTATTTGTTGCGCTGATGTATAGCTTTTTGGCTTATCGTGTGTATTCGATGGCTTCAATTACAAAATTTGACGGAGTTGTTCTTTCTTTACTATATATTTTGTTTTATGTTTTTGAATTGGGGTCTTGGTAATCGAGATTCTCCTAGAATTTTTATTTCTTCGTGAGTACGCTGGAAGTGTTTTTAAATCAAGCTTTTTATAAGGAATATATGATGGGCTTTGAAGCTATACTTTATTTTGCAGGTATTTTTTTAGGCTTAGGAATATTGTGGTGGGCGAGTGATAAAGTTGTTGATCATTCGTTGACGTTGGCTCAAAAGTTGGGTGTTTCTTCATTCATTATCGGTGCAATTTTGGTTGCTGTTTTGGGCGCTTTGCCAGAGCTGATTGTTGGCCTTACCGCTGTATTGCGAGGGGTTCCAGAAGTTGCCGTTGGAGACATTATCGGTGCCAACATGTGTAACATTTCTTTTGTTTTGCTTGTTCCGTTATTTTTGGTCAAAAAATTAACACTTGGCAAAGGTGGTAGAGCAGGCCTTCTTTTTATGCTTTCTGTTTCCGTTGTAGTAATGCTTACGGCGCTTGGTTACGGAGTTATTCCGCGCTTGGCTGGCGTGGCTCTCTTGGCTGCTTATGCTACTGCTTTAGCGGCATTGTGGTATCGCAAAGAAATTGATGTTGAAGAGTATAAAGAAGAATTGCAGGATGGCGACGGGGTTAAGCAAAAAGTAGCTTTAATAGGTTTTTTCACACTCGCTGCTGCAGGTGCTGGAGTGGTAACCGTATTTTGTGCAGAGCATGTTTCCTACTTGTTAAATATTTCGGTTGGAACCATTGGGGCGCTTTTATTTGCTTTAGGGACTTCTGTGCCAGAAATGGCTATTGGCGTTAACGGCGCGCGGCGTGGAGCAACAGGATTCGTTTTGGGAAGTGTGATGGGAGCAATTTTAAGCCATACGCTTTTTGTGCTTGGAATTCTTGCTGTTATTTCACCAGCCGGAATAATTATGAGTTCATTTACCCATGCAATTCCATTTATTGCAGTTATGTACGGATTCCTTGGATTCAAAATTTATACCAAAGCATCTATTTGCAAGCTTGATGCAATCATACTTTCAACCATCTTTTTGATTTTTTATTTGGTTGAATTAAAAATTCTTTAGAGTTTTTATACTGTCATAGACAAATTAAATTCTTTTCGTGACACTATTCGTGCTTATTAAAAAAACCTGATCATTTTTGTATTTTTTGAGGAGAAGGGATGCTCTCAAAAAAATTGAAGTGGTTCATGATCACTTTTCCAATTTTTCACTAATTTTGCTTCAGCAAGCATTATCAAAGGTACAATGGTTGCTTCTTCTCAGGGGCCTGTTCAGATTGAATGCTTTCGTTCTGGCTGCGCTGTTTTAAATTGTATTCCGAAAAAAAGAAGTTTTGAGACGCGCATAACTGGCATGCAGCATCATCTAGTTGATATGGCTTTTCAAATTGAGATGGAGGGGCCTAATGGTCCAGGAAAACACCTTCTCTATGCATCACCTCACCAAAAATTTTTTGACCCTGTGCGAAATGCCTGGTTTGAAGCGCAACGTCTAGACACAATCAATTGTTTAAAAAACTCACGTGGCGAAACGGTCAAAATTTTAAAAAACAACCCAGTCTATCTTCTTGATGATGACAAAAAAACTCGTCTGTTTTTCAATGCATTTGCTCTTAATCTCGAAGAGCCTCATACGTTTTACATTTGTGAACGTGTAGAAACGTTTGGGCAATGGCCTCATCATTGCATTTTGTCTCACAATGGTGATCCGGTTACGATTGGTACTCTTACTTTTGCCGGTGGAGCTTTGGCAAGCATGACGCCGTCACTTGCAGGCGCAGGCCTTGGCGGAACATTTGGAGCAATTGGCGCAACTCTAGCAACGGCAAGTCCATTGGTTACCATCGTTGTTATTGGAACTGCTGGCTACGCTGCATACAAACTCTCAGAAATATCTTGTGGTGCAATAAAAAGTTTTTTTAGCTGGGTGTTTGAAAAAAAGAAGAAAAATAAACCAGTTACTTTAAAAATTGAAGTTGCCGACCCTAAAGCTGTTGAAACTCTAAATCTTAAAAACAAAGGCCTTTATAAGGAGCAAAAGGAGCAAAATGATGATAGAGGTTCGAAGGTTTATTCTAAGGAGGAAAAGAAAGGTAAGAAGCAGCGTGATTGTAAAACGTGTCGCCTAAGAAGGCTAAAACGACAATTTGGTAAAAAACAAAATAAAGATGATCTAAAAATAGATGAAGATTTTCGCCCAGATAGAGGAAAGCGAGAGCGTATTTGGAAATAGAAACACCAGTTAATGTGGCTTGGATCGACTGCTAAAGATGTTACGCAAATTTTGATTGGGGTTGTTGAGAGCGCCTGTGAGAATGGGTTGATTTTGGAATTCGGCGAATTTGAAATATATAAGATGATCAAAGATAATTTGGTATGTGTAAGAGGATTTATAGAAAAAAATATTTTAAGTTTTGGAACGGCTTTTGTAAAAAAAAGTGGAACAAAAATGAAAGTATGCCCTGAATGTTTGCGGCTTACGTATTGGGAATAATGGATTCTGATTAATGACTTTTATGGGCGAGGAATAATGTTTGATGAAGTAAAACGTCTTGAAGAAGTAAGAGAAGAATTAAAAAAAGATCCTTTAAATTTCACTTTGCTTTTGGAACAAGGATTCCTGTGTATGGTTGATTCTGAAGACATATATGGGGCCTTAGAATCTCTTGAAAAAGCATTAGGAATTTATCCTAACGATACAGATGCGCTATTTTGGCTTGCAATGACCTATTACTATTGCTTTAGCCGTTATGAAAAAGCACTGGTAGTTTTGGAAAAAGCAATTTCAATTGATTCTAAAAGAGCTGACTGTTTTCAACTTCTTGCAAAAACAATTATCGCTCTTGGGTATGATTCAAAAGCCGTTTTATTCAACCTTAAAAAACCTATTGAACTTGAACCAACATGGTTTTGGTCGCGAACAATTTTAATTCGGGATTGTTTGGAACATGAAATATTAGATTTAGCCAACGAACAATTACATATTTTAAAGTCAAGATACAAAGAAGATGGTCCAGTTGAAGTTAAAACGCTTATGGATGATTATTACGAAGAATGCTTTACTGGCAGAAATATGCATTTTAAGGAAGAAGAAATAGCCAGGCTGGAAGACAATATTAAAGATGCAAAAAACAAAGAATTGAAATAGGGAACTACTGTTGAAGAAATTAAAGATGTTCTTCTTTGTAATTTATTGCCATTTTTTTCTCCGATCGTGAACATAAGGCGTTGTTGTTTACATGATTTGCTGAATTAAGGGGCACCATGGATTTTAGGATATTTGTTTTTGTCCTATCTGTTGTTCCCAATTGTATTTTTTCTGGAATCAAATCCCACAATCCTCTTTCTGCATTATCGTTTGCAACCGGCACTGAATTTACTGTTGATCTGGGTATTTCATCTTTTGATGGGCGATTTAACAAGTTAGGAACTTCAATTTTTTCTGGGGATGGGCAAATTGGATTTGCTGGCGGTTATTTGTATGGTGATGACGGCCTAGCCCAACTTGTTGGCACGCGTGATACTGATGGAAGCTTTATTTTGGGAGGCAGTCAGTCTGCGGTAGTGGGCCGGAATTCAACATTTTCTGCTCTCAAGGCGCGGGGGAGTGGCAACTCTGTTTCTGGTGCGGCGCGGTTTTCTGGTTCTATAACGCTGCAAGATGCTGCGACATCATTAAATGTTGAGTTGTACGGAACTTTGAATAAAAATATCGTTTTAAACAACGGTGCGATTTCTTTAAACAATGATCTTGTTTTTGCCGATGATTACCAGATGACAGGCTCTGGTATTTGCTATCTACAAGATCGAAGCGTGATTTTTGGTGCAAGCAATCTTTCTTTTGCCAATACAGTGTCGTGGATTGGCGAAGGAATAGTTGAGCTTAATGGTGATGTAACGTTGACTGGAACGTGGGTTTTTCAGGGTAATGCAACTGTTCGTGGTAATGGAAACCGTATTATTCTTGATCCAGATGGTTCATTGATTGTTTGGCACAACAGCATTGCAACATTTGATAATGTTATTTTTGATGGGCTTGCTCAGTCGTCTGGTTCGGTCGGAACATTTAATCTGCGGTGTCTTGACAACGATTCTAAGCTTTTGTTGCGTAATTCAAAACTGATTTTAGACAAAGATTATTCATTTACAGTTGGAACAATTGATGTTGAACGGACAGTTGAAATTATTGGTGCTTCTTACACATTTACCCATGCTTCTATACTTGATTTTGCAATTAAAAGTAAGTCTCGATTAACGATTGGGCGTGATACATGGTTTAGTTATGCTTCTATAGCCGGAACAAATAATCATTTAACTATGCAGGATGATACTTCAGAGCTGTTTCTTGACGGATGTACTTTGCATGCAACTGATGTAGGGCTGCGGCTTGAGACAGGCAAGATGACTGTAAAAGATCGAGTTTATTTGCGAAGTGATGCAAGTGTAGCAGTTGATGCTATTGAGTTTGATTCTGCTATGGAAGTACGTATCCTTCCCGGTGCGACGTTAGATGTTAAAGGCATTTTGGTTTACGACTAATGAGGAACAGTGATGCAGCATATTCCTAATTTTATTTCTTTATCTCGAATTGTGCTGAGTTTTGTAAGCCTTACTTTTTTGCATTCTGGTTACAACATTACAGCGCTTATCGTTTTTACTCTTGCTGTTTTTACTGACTTTTACGATGGCCATTGGGCGCGTAAATTAGATGCACATTCTTCTTGGGGGATTTTTTTAGATCCTTTGGCAGACAAAATTTTAGTTCATAGTCATTTTTTGTATTTTTGGTGGGCTGGTTTTTTTAGCTTCGTTCCAGTTTTTGTAATACTTTTACGAGATTTTTGGGTTACTATTTTACGGTTAGGTGTTGGGATTAAAAAATGCCAGGTTTCTGCAAGCTTGTTGGCAAAAATAAAAACAGGACTTCAATTTGCTGTACTTTTTATGGTGTTTTTTTGCCTATTGGTTCAGAGTACTTGGCTTAGTACAGTCTTGATGAATGTTGTATTGTATTTGATTGCTTTTGTGGCAGTTATTTCTGGGTGGGGCTATGTGCGCCGCTGTATTTTAAAGACTCATCAGATGAGTGTAATAGATTTGTTTTGGTGGACAGTGGCTACTGGTTTTGGTTCCGGTTTTTCTTCACTATGGCCAGGAACTATGGGCAGTTTAGTTACTGTTTTTCTGTGGGCTGTTATTCCTGAATTGAATTGGGGATACGATGCGCTCATAGTTATTTTGATAGCGGTAATTGGTTTTTTTGCGGCACAATTTGTGTCAAAAAAACTTAATTCTCACGATCCTTCCTGCATCGTTGTAGACGAATTTTTAGGAATGTGGATTACGCTTTGTTTTGTGCCCAAAACTTTTGTAGGTGCGGCCATAGCATTTGGGTTATTCCGTTTTTTTGATGTTTTAAAGCCGTTTCCCATTTCGTGGTTAGAAAATTTTTCTGGAGCGTGGGGAATTATGCTTGACGATATTGCAGCGGCTTTTTGTACAATTTTTATGATATTTGCTTGCCAATATATTTTTCTGTTTTTGACGTAAAACGCTGGATTGTTGCACACTTATTTTTCAACATTAGCTTTTTATGTGTTGAGGTGATGTGTGCAAAATAGATCGTTTGGGTTTTGCCTTTTTTTACTTAGTTTTATTTCCAATCAGATTAACGCTGTATTTTATGCTTCAACCGTTTTACGTAATTTACAAACGGGCAAGACCGTTTTCCTTTATCACGATTCGCATGAAGATGGTGATGATTTTCAAGTTGTGGGTGAAAACCAAGTTGATGGTTTAAAATCTGGGCTAAGCAAAGTTTCAAAAGATGTACCTCTTTTGATTGAGGGTTGTGGGATTGATACTGATGTATGGAATCCGCTACTCGGAGCGTTGGATGTTGATGTAAAGATTTATGCAACAAAAAAAAAGCTGAGAGCCAACGATCCTGAAGATTGGGCTTCCGGAAAACTTCTTGCGGTTTTGTTTAAGGAAAAAAGAGCAATTGATGTTGATGAATGGCGTGGAATGTGTAAATACTCCCTCGAAATTATTGAAAGATATTTTCGAGTGTTAGATATGAAATCCTCTGAAAGCCAATACAAAATTAAGCTTGCACTATTGGCTGCAGGCAAGGTTTTGAGTGAAATTCAGGACAAGATTTTTGGGAGATTGGATGGAACTGTTGAGGCTTTACATTCTGAAGTTAAAATGGTGCGTAAAGGGATAATTGAAGAAATTGGTAGTGAGTTTGGGATAGGAGGTCAAGACAGTAAAATTTTTAAAGATGTTTTGGATTCTGGAGAAGAGGGATTTGAAAAAGCAGACGAAAGACTTAGCCGTTGGAATATTGTTGATGCTAACGACATGGATACAAACAGATTTTCCGGATTTCATATAATGAACTGGGATGCAATAACGCGAATTTTGACTATGAATGAAAGAAGGTTTGTGTTTGCTGGAGGCGCAAATCACGCTTTGTGGATTTCTAAGCATCTGAAAGCTCTTGGGTTTAAAGAAATTAGTTCAAGGCCAAAAACAGGAGTTCCTTTGTCTTTTAAAGAATGTGAAATTTGTAGTGAATTTGATGATAAATCTATTGATATAGGTGTTTCCCAAACAAAGTTTGATAGCAAGTTTTGGAAAATAATGCCTGATGCAGTAACTCTTGGTGGTTTTGGAATTTCTGCTATTGCTTGTTTTATTCTTTATAGGGCGGCAAAACAGCAGGTTGAAGCGCAGGGGGAAAAAAATGAAAAGCAAATCCGGTATATTGAAAAGAAAACTGCATTTTGTAAATTGCGGGCTATTATTCTAGAAATGAAAAGAACTTTTTGTCGAGGGGGAGCTGTTCCCGCCTTTATCGTTGGGGGTGCATTAGCAGGTGTTATTGGTGGTTCTATTCTTGCGTGTCGCTCTCTTAAGAGATAACCGTATTGAGTTTTCTCGATTATTTTAAGCAACTACATACAGTCGACTTTCTTGTGTCAGAGTCGATTTAAGTGATTTTAACCAGTTTTTTATTGGTCTGGTATCAGCATTTGATTTATTAAGTCATTCTGGCATTCTAAAGTTGTTGTTCTAAAAATTCAATTTACAAAAGTTTATCATGCTAAAAAAAACTTTTTTTCTGTTTTTAATCGGATTCATTACGATTTTTGTGTCACAAGAGCGTGTTAGTGCGATTATTTGGTCAAACCTTGTTAAAACGAGAGTTGGTCAGATTTCGTTAGCTACAGTTGGTGTAGGTATTGTTGGTTTTGGTGTTGATTGTGCTCTTGAGACGAAAAAAAGACTTTCTAGGTATCCGCGAAAGACAAAGTGGCAAGCTTTTAAAACTGCTTTAAAGAGTGGTGGAGAATTAAGAATTCCTTCGATTCTAACGATTTTGGTTGGAAGTGTTTTTGGATTTAAAAATCTTATGAAAAAAGTAAAAAATGATAATGGGAATTTGTCGGGACAGAGCACCGCGGATATTGGAAGTGAAACTGAAGGCCCAGAAGCTGGAGCCAGTCAGGAAATATCTAGTGAGGAGCAAAATTCTAGTGGTAGCAATGAAGATTCGATAGAGAACAAACCTCTTGATAAACTTAATAATGTTGGTGATTTAGACGCGGCAACCCGTAAAAAACTGTTTGAAAATGTTAATACTAACGATGGTGACCGTAAAAAATATAAGTTTTCATGTCAAATGTGCTTGGAAGAGCATAGATGCGTTGAGCATATGAAAATATGTGACCAATGTTGGATGCCATGCTGTTCGGGTTGTGCAGTCCATTGGGGTGAGACGTCAGTATCTGGTGAAACGTGTCCAAACTGTAGAGGCAAGAATATTAACACTGTTCATTCAACTGGCGACCATTATTCAAGGCAGATAGATGATTCAGGAGATATGGATGGCGGTGTAGTCAAAAAACCTGCTTTTCCTGAACATGTTTTATCTGACGATGATGTAAGGGCTTGGAGTAAAGAGATACTCCAAAAGCTGTATGAAATTAGTGCTAGGCGTAGAATTGTATGGGTTTCAAAAGAATTGCTCGAGGTAATGCTTCCTGTAGATTCTAAAACTGATATTAATTCTAGGTGTAATAAATTTAAAGGAAATCAACCTGGAGAGAAAAGTTATTATGCAATTATGGTAGCTTTAGCCAAATCTTCTCAGAAAACTCAAGACAGTAATGTTGGTAAGCACGGATGGTTAGAGAGTCTTCACGTTGCGTGTCCTGTAACTGGGAATGTCTTATTCCATTACAACCAAGCAATGGGAAACTATAGGAAAATTAGATGGGGTAAAGAAAACCTTGTGAAATTTGATAGTTGTAGAGCAGCTATTGAAAGAGTAATAAAAAAAGGACCATCCCAAAACCTTAATTTTTAAAATATGGTTCCAGCTAATTTTTACAAAAATAAGTAATACAGTTTTGTGGGTTTCTTTAATTTGAAATAAATATTGTTAATAAAAAATTGGACGTGTTTCTTTGTTCAGTTTGAAAAGTTTCGGCGGCCTGCCAATTGCATGTTGTTTTAGTGCGCATTCGCTAAAGTATCGCAAAGAGAAATGAATTTTGGGTACACTACCAAAGTATTAAAGGTTTTATAAAACGATATGATGGCCAAAAAAGGGGGGCATCATGGCAGATTTAGACGAAAGGCGTGTTGGTAAGCGTCTAAAGATAGGGATGCTGTTTCCTGGGCAGGGTTCGCAGTTTATTGGAATGGGTAAAGAATTTTATGACACAGAGCGTATAGTTCAGGAGCATTTTGAAGATGCAGCCTCGTGTTTGAGTGGAAATTTTGTACAGCTTTGTTTTGCGTCATCTGAAGAGATGCTTCGCGGTACCATCGAAACGCAAACGGCCGTTTTCTTAGTAAGTGCATCTATATTTCAGCTCCTTAAACAAAAATATGGAATTATTCCAGATCTGGTTGCTGGACATAGTCTGGGTGAATATTCAGCAATTTTTGCTGCTGAGGGAATGAATTTTCCTGATTCGCTTTATCTTCTTAAAAAACGGGCTGTTTTTATGAAGGAAGCAATTAGTAGTCAAAATGGTGGGATGCTTGCGGTTTTAGGTTCTTTTTCTGAAGAAAAATTAAAACAAATTTGTCAGCAATACGATAAGCCTGAAGGCATTGAGTTTGTGGCAGAAATTGGTTGTTACAACAGTCCAACTCAAAAAGTTGTTGTTGGTACCAAGCCAGAACTTGAATCTATCGAAAAAGATTTGGTGATCATGCGCGGAAAAAGCGCAATGCTGCCTGTTGAAGGCGCTTTCCATTCACGAATGCTTGCGGATGCAGAAAAGAGATATTCAATGTATTTGTTAAAAGTTGATATTGATTCGTTAAAAATTCCACTTGTTGATAATGTAACATCGCAAAAAATTTTACAACCAGAAGATATTAAGCATTCGATGGTAAAGCAAACTAGTAATCCTGTTTTATGGTGGGATTCGATTCAACACTTTAAAGATATGGACTTGATAATAGAAGTTGGGCCTAATGATATTTTTACAAAAATGATTAAACGTGAATGGCCAAATCAAAATATTATGGCTGTCAATACACCCGCTGACGTTGAGGCTCTTTTAAAAAATATTGAGGAGCTAGAGATTGGAAAATAAAGTTTTAATTACAGGCAGCGCTTTGTTTTAGTCATGTTATGACATCCAAAAGCGATGACAATGGAAGAAAAGCCCGCTATTCTAAAAGCTCTACATATAATTTAAAAAGTTGCTTTTGCGAGGACAAATAATGGCGCTTTCCATGGAAGAGATTTTAGAAAAAGTTATTGATATCATTGTTGATAAATTAGGCGTTGAAAAAACTGAAGTTACTGAAGACTCAACATTTAAAGATCTTGGAGCAGATTCACTCGATATTGTTGAATTGATTATGTCGTTTGAAGAAGCGTTTAATATCGAAATTGACGATGAAAAAGCTGAGATTATAGAAACAGTTAGGCAAGCTGCTAAAAATATTTTTGAGTTGCAATAATTCTTGAGCGGACGAATCCGGACGCGACAATATATCGTGTCCGGATTTTTTTCGTCCAGTCCGGGTTAGGAGGTTTCTATAACGGTTTTAGGTATGGTTGTTTCAATTACTTCAATAAGAGGATTTTTAGTTTCCTCAATATCACCCAATGAAATGTTATTGATTTCGGTTTTACCCAAATGTTTACTAGCTATTGATGTGAATCGTTTAAACAATGGTTCCAGATCACGTGTTGCGTTAGGGACCAATCGTTTTTTTGCCAAAAATAATTTGTAGAGCGAGCAGCATTTTTCGTTTGTTTGTGGACTTTGTGCATAGGCCGCCAGACCGTAATCTTCGATCATTTGTCCAAGAACGCGTCCATCCTTCATAATACTTATCAGACCTGTTGAAAAGTTGGCTTTTCCAGAAAGAATATCTCTAACAGGAATAATGCCAAGTTCTTTTTCGGCGATCATTTTAAGATAATTTGCCTTAAGTGCTTCTTTGCCTTTTTCACCTTCGAATCCAAGTGATGTTAAAAGTTGTTTTGTCTTTGTTTTCATACTTTCGTATGACTTGTTCAGTTCATTTATTTTTCTGTCTTTTTCTTGTATGCCGGCAATGGCATTTTTGAGGTTGTGGACTGCGTCAGAATATTTTATGGTTATATTTTCAAGCTCATGTTTATTGTTAATATCTTTCTCTTTAAGAAGAGATTTGGTGGTTGCTTGTTTGCTTAAAGCAATTTTAAGCTCGTCTGCAAGTTCCTTATGATTTTGCTGTTTTACAAGAAGTTCGTGATTTTCCTTAATGATGCTTTTTGTATGATCTTTGAGAAAGTTAATTTCTTGTGTCATTGAACTTAACCTGGTATTTGTCTGGTCGAGTTTTCGCTTGAATTTGAGTACTTGTTCTTTTGCTCTATTGCGCTCGGTCATGACGTTTGCAAATTTTTCATGGTCATTTTTCATCAAAGATATTCGGTTGCCTCTTTCTGTTGAAGTAAGTTTGTAGTGTTCCAGGCCTTTTTCTAGATTTGAGATTTTGCTACCCATTTCTTGAACAGTCTCTGTCAGTAATTTTTTGAGTTCTATTTTCTCGTTGAAGAGTGATGTTTTTGTTTTTGAAGTAGTTTGCAAGATCGTATTTGTCATTGCCAGTTCGTTGCTTGTTTTGTCGAGCATAAGCTTGGTTTTGCGTTGTTCCTCTCGGTGTTTTTCCACATTGTTTTCAGCGAGCTCATATTTTTTCTTTAATGCTTTCATTCTAGCTTCAAATGCTCTGTTTGCTTCTTCACGCGTTGCAGAAAGAAGGGCGGTCGTTGCATTAATTTTATTTTGCAGTTTTTTGTTTTCTAGTAATGTTTGCTCAAGCTCTTGCTCTTTTAGCATTGCTTGTTTATGTGTTTTTTCGACTTCGGTCTTGAGAGTTTTAAACTCTGTTTTAAAAGCAATATTTTCTTTGGATGCAATTTGGTCTTTAACTTCGCGCTCCCTGGCTATATGAGCGTAGCGTGCGTGCGATTGTTTTATTTCGCCTGTAAGCGATAGAATGCGACTTTCTAAATTTGTAATTCGTTTTTCGCGTTCGT
>DAOVOC010000065.1 GCA_030629865.1 bacterium | reverse complement strand
AGTGATGCTGTGTCTTGGAAAAATGGCTTTTCTTGTTCCGCCCTAACTGCACCCGCCAAATGTTCTAACAAATCGGCAGCAGATGAAAATGATTCAAAAAAGAGCTGATGCGCATCAGACTTCAGCACAACTAATTTAAATGCAGAAATGGCACCAAAAATAGATGCCTGGAAACTTCCATAAATATTTTCAAGAACTTTTCCCGGACTAAAAAAGCGATTCCAACCGTTACTTCCCCAACGGTTACCGGCACATTTGCATGCCTCAAAGGCAGCAAACGCAACCGCACCGAGTAAAAGAAAGCGGTATCCTTTCCACCAATGGGCAAAGCTTTCTCGTTCTTCATAATATTTCATTCGTAATAAATTGACTTTATGACTACCCTGCTCTATTTCTTTCTCTGAAGCCTCTTTCCCCGATGATTTATCGGTTTTCGCAACAGCTTCATCTTTACACCACCAATTGCCAAAAAACCACACGGCAGCGCCGGCAGCGCCAACCGCCAACGTTGCAATAACCGTTTTGCGGCGTTTATAAATCGTTTTAATTTTTTTTAAGTATTCGTTTTTATATTTTGCTACACGCTGCAAGCTTTTTTCAGCAGGTGAAGTTCTTTCTAGCAACTGTTTATGCACAAAAGCACTAGATTGTTGGCCGGCAGCAATAAGAAATAAAGTGAACAATAAAGCTTTACATCTAAAACCAATCTGGCCTAAACATATCTTTTCTGTCATTCCGGCCTTTGAGCCGGAAATAAGCCGAGGTTCTCGTAGGCAATCCAGAGAAACTTTTCTTACATGTTTATTTCTAAATTTCAAAGATAATTCTTCTTGCAACATACTTCTGGATCCCAGGTCGAGCCTGGGATGACATATTGAGAAATTCATAGTCTTAGCCTCCGTAAGCCCCTCCGTAGGCTCCCCCGATGCCACCATGACCATATCCACTGTAACCACTAAAACTTGTAGAAGACGAAGACGCGGATTTACTATCGCCAAATGATGGATCAACGTGGCGTTTTAACGCTTCGCAAGCAGATTTTACAAAATCGGTAAGCACAGAAAGCTGTGGAAGCACTTCGCCACTAACAAGCTCGTTGATATTTGTTGTCTTGCTTACAATTTCTTTAATCGATTCAAGACCGTGGCGAATTCGATTAAGGCATGATTTTGCAAGTGTTTCGCCTTTGCGGCATAGCAAGAAATTTCCCTCAACAACTTCAACCAACTCATCAATTTGCATACAAATATTTTCTTTAAGAACAAATTTTAACGCTTCTACTTGTTGAGTTTTTTCAGAACCTACATCTGCGGCGCCTTGTGCTTCATCTGGCAAGATACGTGTTACATCTCGCATATTCATCGCACGGCTTTGCCCACCAACCGTGTCTATCTGACGCTGCACGTTATGAAGTGCTGTTATCAAGGAATTAACACCTTCTGCAATTTGTTCAGTCTTTCGAACAGAAATAGCACTTTTAAGATGTAACCAACACAAAACGGTACCAAAACAATCACCAAGTCTATAAAACAATCGATTAAAAAATGACTCTGATGCTTTTTCTATGTGCTTACCAACAGGAGTAGCCATCTTTTGTAAAATTGCACCTTTAATAGTTGTTTGCTTTCCGTCAGAAATACCAGAAGCAATAGCACGCCTCCAATCCTGATCTGGATCAATTTCATCAAGAAACTTCTTTTGAAATTTCGATATAACATTAAGAGCTGCAGCTTTAGACTCTCTCTGTTCAGCTAATTGCGCAACAACCGTCTCACCAGCAATATTACCACACACACGTTGTAGTTCCTCTGAATCAACAGTGTCAATGTTGGTTATTTTTCCCTTCAAAGAAGCTAATTTTTCCTCAAAAACCTTTTTCCCCTCTTCAGGGTTATTTACTTCATCTTTTTTAGTAGTAGACATTCTTAATAAAAATGCATCTTGTTCCGCTTTCACAGAAGCAATATCTTTCTCTAAATTTTCCTTGTATAGTTTTTTCTGATATTCCTCAAAAGAACCCTTGCCGAGACACTTCCATTTCTTCGTATCACGGTTGTACTTAGCCAATGTATTTAGCTTTGCATCTAGCTCATTAATATCTTCTTGAAGCTGATTCGCCGTATTCATGTTCTTAAATATCTCTGAAAACACCTTGGCTTGTACTTCCTGTTGACTCTGCTGATGGTAATACCCAAAAGGTGACATTCCATTGGGATGATGACCAGAATTACCACTTTCAAGAGCACCTAGAAATGGTGCAGTACAAAAAAGAGAAAGAATTAGAAAACCTTTAAAAAACCATTTCAACTTTATGCTCACTTTCACTCCTGCCAAATTTAAATTAAACATCACTTACTCAAAGTCTTTTTTAAATATTTTGCGGTATGGCTATCTTCAACTTCACAAACCTGTTCTGGAGTTCCAAAAGCCACAATTTCACCGCCGCCTTTACCACCTTCTGGTCCAATATCAATCAAATAATCAACCGACTTTAAAAGATCAAGGTTGTGTTCAATAACTAGAACGGAATTGCCCCGCTCAACCAACTTATTTAAAACCATTAACAACTTTTCAACATCACAACTATGAAGACCAGTAGTCGGTTCATCCAAAATATACAAAGTATCCTTGCCACGCTTTGCTAATTCATTAACCAATTTAATACGCTGCGCCTCTCCGCCCGAAAGCGTCGTTGAAGGCTGCCCCAGGGTGATATAATCAAGTCCTACTTCGCACATCAGAGAAAGACGTTTGTGCACCGCTGGAAACTCTTTGAAAAAATCACGCGCCTGCAAAGCTGGCATCGCAAGAACATCAGCAATGTTTTTTTCTTTGTATTTAATCTCTAACGTCTGTTTGTTGTAACGCTTGCCCTTACAAGAACGACAAGTAACATATACATCTTCCAAAAAGTGCATGGAAATTTTTATCGTTCCATCACCACGACAATCAAAACAACGGCCGTCTGGAACGTTAAAACTGAACCTTCCAGGTGCATATCCACGCACATTACTGGCTGGCAGTTTAGCAAACAGGGCTCGGATGTCATTAAAAACTCCAAGGTATGTTGCTGGGTTGGACCTAGGAGTGCGGCCAATGGGGCTTTGGTTGACGATTACAATGTTTTTTAACTGCTCTAAACCTTTAAGTTCATCGAGACCTGCGGCAACACAATAACCACGCATAAAGTGGTTACACAAAGCTGGTGCTAAAGTTTGTGTTATCAAACTGCTTTTTCCAGACCCAGAAACACCAGAAACTCCAGCAAAAACACCTAAAGGAATATCAACATCAATATTTTTTAAATTGTTAGTCGTCACGCCACGCATCTGCAAAAAACCTTTGGGCTCGCGACGACATTCTGGAATAACTATTTTGTTTTCACCTGCTAGATATGATCCTGTTAATGAATTTTTATTTTTTTGAATTTCTCGTGGAGTACCGCATGCCGTTATTTTGCCACCATTTATTCCAGCCGCAGGGCCCATATCCACAATATAATCGGCAGCGCGCATTGTATCTTCATCGTGCTCGACAACAACAACTGTGTTTCCACGATCACGCAAAGTTTTAAGCGTTGCGATAAGTTTGTCATTGTCACGTTGATGTAAACCGATGCTTGGTTCATCAAGAATGTATAAAACTCCAGTTAAAGCTGAACCAATTTGCGTTGCAAGCCGAATTCTCTGGCTTTCACCACCAGAAAGCGTTCGTGAATTTCTAGAAAGGGA
Source organism: bacterium (assembly GCA_030629865.1). Classification (GTDB taxonomy): domain Bacteria; phylum Babelota; class Babeliae; order Babelales; genus DAOVOC01. Next base: position 1,779 of record DAOVOC010000065.1, on the reverse strand, counting down.
CAAATAAGAAAGTCCAACATTATTCAAAAAACCTAAGCGGCTGCGAACTTCCAATAAAACTTTTCCTGCAATTTCTGCTTTTTCGCCATGCAAAGAAAGTTTTTCAAAAAACAAAACCAACTCTGAAATTGGCATCGAACATAATGAATGAATATTTTTACCACCAACTGTAACAGCCAAGGCTTCTGGCCTAAGTCGTGCTCCAAGACATCCATGGCACGTTGCAATGGGCTCTTCTAAATAATCGTTTACAGAGCTGATCTCTTCAAATTGCCACATGTATTCAACCCCAAGCCCATGGCAATGCGAGCACGCACCAACTGGGGAATTAAACGAAAAAAGCCGCGGCTCCAGTTCCGGGCAGGAGCGAACGCATGTTAAACAAACGCGCGCGGATGAATAGGTGCAAACCGTTCCATCATCATCGATAAGCGAACACAAACCATTAGAGATTTTGAACGCACTTTCGATTGCTTCCTGGAGCCGCGAACACTCAGTCAAACCAACCGCTACATGGTCAACCAAAACAAAAATTGTATGTTTAAATTGTTTTTTAAGTTTTAATGCATTGATTTGAGCAATATCCGTAAAGCGATGCCTCTTGCCGTCGATTAAAAACCGAAAAAAGCCTTTATCAAATAATTCTGCAAGAGCACTTTTAAATTCACCCTTGCGATCAATAGCAATAGGAGAAGCAATTACCATGCTCTTGCCCGCATAGCCGGCAACCAGCATTTTTGTAATATTTTCGGGAGACTGTTCTTTTATTTTGCCACCACAACCTGGACAGTGCGGCGTTCCTGCACGAGCAAATAAAATACGAAGATAATCGTAAATTTCAGTGGTTGTGCCAACGGTAGAACGAGGATTAAAGCCAACGGTCTTTTGTTCTATGGAAATTGCGGGACACAGCCCATCAATTTTATCAACATCCGGCCGTTTAGAAACGCCCAAAAACTGCCGTGCGTAAGAAGAAAGCGATTCAACATAGCGCCGCCGCCCCTCTGCATACAATGTATCGAGCGCCAAAGAGCTTTTCCCAGATCCAGAAGGACCAGTAATAACTGTTAACATATTTTTGGGTATTTGTACGTCGACAGACTTGAGATTATGTTCTCGTGCACCAACGACAGTAATTTTGTCTACCACAACACCACACTTTTTAGTCTACAAAACCGTAAATTTCCACACAAACGTAGAATAACAGTAAAAAAAAATACCGGTTGATACAAATTAAGATCAAAAACGCCTCTTTTTGAGCATTTTTTGTGTGTTGCATACTTTTTTTACGAAATAACAGGTATCAATTTAAAACACTAACTCAAGTATTTTTCGAAGAAACAAGAGCTGTCATCGGATAGATTTTTGCCGCTCTTGAGAATTTTCATTATAAACACAAGCCCAAAGTGGATCATTAAGGAAAGACCGAACAGCCTTCTCAGATTCAGGAGTATGCAGCATGCCTTTTTTATATTTTTTATCTTTCACTAGCTCTTCGTTAACCTTATAACAGCACTCAATGAATGATTCAATTTCAGGCACAACACCTTTAGGGACAACACGGGATTCATTCAAGAGCCATTTATTTTCTTGATATTTTCGTAAAATTTTCATTTGTTTGTCACATTTTTTAATATTGTCATAAAGCAAAATAACCTTGTTTTTTTTGTGCTCCTGCTTCTCAAATTTGTTTGTCACATTTCCTACAAAAGCTATTCTGCCTTCTGTTTCAATAGAAAAATCTGGTATTTCTATTTTCATTTTATTTTTTAATTTTTT
>DAOVOC010000011.1 GCA_030629865.1 bacterium | reverse complement strand
AGATAAAATAATTGACTATGTTGGTGATATAGCTCTGAGTCGAGTTGAAGATGCTATGTTTGACCAACTTAAACGAATACATGGTAATTTGCAAATTGGACTTAGAGGCAGAAAATATACAACGGGTTGCAATGAGCTGCAAATTCTTATTCGTGCCGGCAAATTTAAAGAAAAAGAGGTTTCAGACAATGGAATACAAAAAGTGTTTAAGGTTATCAAAGAGGCTCGCACCAAGGTTGCTATTAATATAAAAGATAAATTTATTCCAGGAAGAAAAAGTGCTAAAGGTAAGTATCGTAATTATCATGTAGCATTTGCCAATGTTCTTGCCGCTGTTCAGCGTAATCCTCGTTTTATGATGAGGCTTCAAAAAGTTAGTCCCAACGGGGTTAAAGAAATTGCGTTGTGGCAAAGAAATCTTATGAAAAAAGGTATTATGGCGACCATGTCTGGTAGTTCATCTTCGTCTGGCTATGCTTCTCCCATGATGCAAGGAATGGGCGGAATGCCTATGGGTGGAATGGGAATGATGGGCGGAGGCATGTACGGTGGCATGGGTGGAATGAGGTATTAAAAACTTATTTTAATTGTACAGACTTGCCCAAAAGCGGATGGTTGGGCTGTTTTGTCACAAACTGTTCATCAATAAATTGTTTACCAAAGCATTTTTGTGAAACTCTTATTATTCTTGAGGACATTAAATAAACCATTTCGATTTTTTTGTTATTAGATATAACAACGTAGTAACGGTTTAATGAGGTTTCGTTTTGTTCTAAAATTACACCAATGAGATATGTTGTATTGGGCTTAAGTTCTTCTGGAATTCCACTAGGATTGGCAAACCCTTGATGCATGCTCATTCCATCTGTTGAGCTCATGTTTGTGCTTGATAAGGCTGGTGAATTTGGACATACCAGAGATTTTTCATTTTCGTTTATAAGTTTATCGGGTTCTTCAATAGGCTCAAAAAATATTCTATGGGAAGAACGAGCTCTTTGGATGTTTTTAGTTGGAATATGAATTCGTATATATTCTTGATTGTTTAGGTTGTAAAGTATTGGTAGAAGATCAAATGATGCGCTTGTCACGGTTTGCCAAGCTTCTTTTTTATGAAACGATATTTGGGTGTTGTTGCCAAAATAACAACATTGAAACAGAGTGCAGCACTCCATTGCCTTTGCGGGAAATGAACTTGCAGTAAGTAACATAATGTTGATCAAGATGTTTCTGGTGTTCATCAACTTGCATTCTTTTCTTGTTTGATCAAACTTTAGTCAAGTTGCTAAATTGTATAAGACTTTAATTTATTCGTGTCAAACTTTTTGTTTTTAAAAGGATTTTGGGATGAAGATAGCCGTTCTGGCATCTGGAGGTGTTGATAGTTCGGTTGCATTGGCGCTTTTGAAAAAACAGGGACACGATGTTACCGCCTTTTATTTAAAGATTTGGCTAGAAGATGAACTTACCCATCTTGGAAGTTGTCCTTGGGAAGACGATCTTGAATATGTAACAAAGTTGTGCGATCAGTACGATGTGCCACTTGAAGTTATTCCTTTGCAACGTGAATATTGGGACGAGGTAGTATCCTACGCTATTGATGAAGTGAAACAGGGTCGAACCCCCAACCCCGATATTTTTTGTAATCTACGCGTAAAATTTGGCTGTTTTTATGAAAAGATTGGTAATGGATTTGCAAAAGTTGCTACCGGGCACTACGCGCAGCTAAAGGAATTTGGTGGTGTTGCAGAATTGTTGCGGGCGAAGGATGTTGTAAAAGATCAGACTTATTTTTTGTCACATTTGCGGCAAGATCAACTTAAAAAAGCATTGTTTCCTATTGGGCATTTGACCAAAAAAGAAGTGCGAAAGATTGCTTCAGAAGAAGGGATTCCATCGCAAGATCGTGAGGAAAGCCAAGGCATTTGCTTCTTGGGTGAAATTAAATTTAGTGAATTTTTAAAACATCATCTTGGCGAAAAGCCAGGTGACTTGGTTGAGTTTGAAGCAAATAAAATTGTTGGTCAGCACAAAGGTTTTTGGTTTCATACCATTGGGCAGCGCAAAGGGCTTGGACTTTCTGGTGGGCCGTGGTACGTGGTCAAAAAAGACATTAAAAATAATATTGTTTTCATTTCACGTAATTATTTTGATGTTGACAAAGTACGCAATAAATTTTTTGTGACAAATTTCCATTGGATATCCGGAAGTGCCCCAATAAATAGCGATTTAAAAGTAAAACTTCGCCATGGGCCACAGGAATATGGATGCATCCTTCAAATCTTGCCTAGCGGGGATGGTGTGGTAATCTTGGACGGTCGAGATCAAGGAATTGCACCGGGGCAGTTTGCTGTTTTTTATGATGGTGATATTTGTCTTGGATGTGCGATGATTGCCGAGTAGTTTTTGTATTACTTTTGCAGCCAGTCAATTGTGTTATTGTGAATAATTTTTAATCCTGCTGCCTGGTATTCTAGGGCCTTGGTTGGGCGCGACACCCAATTGATAATATGTGGCTTTCTAAGCAGGATTCCAAAATCTGCGCTGCACAAATATTGTATAAGTTTTACCGGCTGCACACTTAGCAGCCGGTAACTTTTTTGTGGGATATTATTTGCGGCTAGGTAGTCTGAAAAAACTTTTGTGTTGCGTGAAAGGATAAGAAGTATTACATTTTTATCTTTTTTTAATTGCTGTGCAAAAAATTCGATTGTTTCTTGTGCACATTGCCATGGCTTTGCCGATCCGCTGTAGCAGTACACGGTTTGTTCTGAATTGATTTTGAGTGTTTTTCTTATCTCATTACGCCATTCTTTTTGTTTTTCTGTAGATATTCGGGATGGGATATCGTCTTTAGCGATACAGATCGCTTGGGGTGATGCTTTGAATGTTTGAACAAGGTAGCTTTTAAGAGCTTTACTGACAGCTTCGATGGTTTTAGCTTTCCCATAAACAGATTGTTCAATATCATTCAGAATTTTGTACATCAGCCATCGAGCAGGATTTTTCCAGCTGACTTTGTGTGCAAAGTGATACTCTTCTGACGCAAGGCCTCGTGCTTGAATGGTAAGGCTTGGTTTTGGCGATGTTCTTTGTAATATGTTGAGTGCTATCCATCCTGCTAGAGGGCCTCGGGCAATTATGGAAATTGGTTTGATAGTGTGCAATTTGTGGCAAACTTGTTTTGCTGCCAGCCACAAAGAAAAAGTTCCGAAAAAATACCAGCGTGGGTTGAGAATAATTTTTAAGTTATTTGGAAGCTTAAGGTGTTTAAGAATTTTTTTTGCCTGATTTATGTTTCGTTCGAATGAGATGATAGTTGTTACAGGGTTCTTGTTCTTTTCTAGTTGTTTAATTGCTGGTGTAAGAACTTGGCTTTCAAAAACTGAATTGGTGACGCTGTCATAGAGTATCCAAACACTCATATTTGTTTTCTCGTTGTTTTTTGCTTCTATCTCTATAATCATTTGAACGTTATCATATCTTGCAGATTTAGCATTCGAATTTAGGTTGGAGTTGCAGTATGCAGTTAATAAAACCATTTGAAGAATTAACGGCCAAAGACGTTGCCATTGTAGGTGGTAAAAATGCCTCGCTTGGTGAAATGATACGAGAATTAGAACGTCTTGGTGTCTTTGTTCCTTCGGGTTTTGCTGTTACTGCTGATGCGTATTATCTACACCTTGAAGAAAATGGCATAAAGGCTGAGCTTTTTGCACTGATGGAGTCGCTCGACAAGAATAGTCTTGAACAGTTGCAGGAAGTTGGTAAAAAGGCTCGTGAGTTGATAGAAAGCGCTCCGTTGCCAGAACAGCTTGCTCAAGAGGTTCGCGTTGCATACAACGCTATGGAAACGCGCTATGCGCCAAATGTTTCCGTTGCTGTTCGATCGTCTGCAACTGCTGAAGATCTTCCTAATGCTTCGTTTGCTGGCCAGCAAGAAACATATCTAAATGTTCGTGGAGCTGAAGATTTAGTTAAAATTTGTCCAAAGGCATTCGCATCGCTTTACACCGATCGTGCAATTTCGTATCGATTTGATCATGGTTTTAGTCAAACAAAATTGGCACTTTCTATTGGTGTTCAAAAAATGGTGCGTTCAGATTTAGCTAGCGCAGGCGTTATTTTTACGCTTGATACCGAAAGTGGGCATAGAGGTGTTGTTTTTATTAATTCTTCATATGGACTTGGTGAAAACGTAGTTAAGGGAAATGTAAATCCCGATGAATTTTATGTGCACAAACCTACGTTGGCACAGGGTTTTACTCCAGTTCTTAAAAAGCGCAAGGGTAGCAAACTTCTTAAAATGTTGTGTCGTGACGATGCTTCTGATCCGGCGGAAATGACGTACAATACCGACACTCCAGAAGAAGAGCGTAAGCAGTTTTCTTTAAGCGATGATGAAATTTTGCAGCTTGCTAAGCATTCAGTGGTCATTGAGCAGCATTATTCAAAATTGCATGGCAAAGACATGCCTATGGATATTGAGTGGGCAAAAGATGGTGAAGATGGACGAATTTACATTGTTCAAGCACGTCCAGAAACGGTTCATTCACAAAAACAATTAACAGATTTTATAGAAGAATATCGTTTTGAAAATAATGCTAATGTTGTCGATTTAGTTCCTATTGTTCGTGGCAAAAGTGTTGGAAGTAAAATCACTTCTGGGCCGGCAAAAGTTATTCTTTCGCCAGAGCAAATTGATGAAGTTGTTGATGGTGATGTTGTGGTTACAACCATGACTGATCCTGATTGGGAACCTATTATGAGGCGTGCTGCTGCTGTTGTTACAGATCGTGGTGGTCGAACATGCCATGCCGCCATTGTAAGCCGTGAATTAGGAATTCCTGCCATAGTCGGTAGCATTGATGGGACAAAAAAAATTGTCACAGGAACAAATGTGACTGTTGATTGTAGTGGTGGACAAGTTGGCAATGTTTATGATGGGTTAATTCCATTTAAGGTTGAAAAAACAACGCTTGGAGAGTTGCCAGAAGTTGCAACAGATTTGATGATCAATATGGGTGATCCTGATTCTGCATTTAAGGCTGCCATGATTCCAAATGATGGAGTTGGGCTCGCCAGGCTTGAATTTATTATTAATAATGCCATTCGGGTGCATCCAATGGCGCTTGTTAATCCAGAGCTTGTTGGTGATGAGGTAGGTAAAGAAATTGAAGATATTACGGTTGGGTATGAAGATAAAAAGAACTTTTTTGTAGATACTCTTGCCCAGGAATTAGGAACTATTGTTGCGGCGTTTTATCCAAAGCCAGTGATCGCGCGGTTTTCAGATTTTAAAAGTAATGAATACAGCCATTTATTGGGTGGTAAGTTTTTTGAGCCTGAAGAAGATAATCCAATGCTTGGGTTTCGAGGTGCATGCCGATATTCGCACGAGTTATACCGCGATGCGTTTGCGCTGGAATGCCAAGCTGTAAAAAAGGTTCGATCAGAAATGGGACTTAAAAACTTAAAGATGATGGTTCCATTTGTTCGAACTGTTGGCGAAGCAAAGCGTGTTATTGAGGTGATGCAAGATAATATGCTTGTGCGTGGAGACGATGGGTTTGAGCTTTATATGATGTGTGAATTGCCCGGAAATGTTGTCATCCTAGAACAGTTTGCACAGTATTTTGACGGATTTTCTATAGGGTCAAATGATTTGACACAGCTTACTTTAGGGCTTGATAGAGATTCTGAACTTGTTGCTAATATTTTTGACGAGCGGGACGAAGCCGTTAAGTTTATGCTTTCTCTAGCTATTAAAGGTGCAAAGAAGGCTGGGAAAAAGATTGGGATTTGTGGTCAGGGGCCTTCAGACTATCCTGACTTCGGAAAATTTTTGGTCTCCCAAGGAATTGACTCGATTTCATTGTCAGCTGATGCAATTTTAGTTGCTCGCAAAAATTTAGCATGATTGATAAAGGTTGTTCCTAGAGGTTACTGAGGTTGTTTTATATAACCGGAACTGAAGTTGTGCTATCACAAGGGAGTTTTGAAAATAGCCGTAATTTTGTATAGGTTTCTGTATACTGTGTGCTGTTGATGTGTTCCTCTATTTAAGTGGGGTGTAGGCACATGGGCAACATGATGTGGAAAGTATTTTTGTATAGTTTTTTAACAGCTTTTATTGAATGCAATTCGATGCAGGGTCCTTTCGAGGGCCCTGTTCCATTATTGTCAGACTTTTGCCAGATTTGTTTTCAGCCATGGGATGAAAACTGTGTAATGGATCTTCCGTGTTCAAATAATCTTTGTGATAAAATGTGGTGTAAAAAATGTTTTTATCAAACAATCCTTGCAAGGAAAAAATTTTTTAAATCAAATTTTAAATGCTGGGAAAAAGTTGAATGCTTTTTTTGCAAGTCCGTTGAAATTACATTTTGCTATTGTTGCTTAAAAAGGACTGATCAAATTGTGCGGTGTCCAGCGTTTTATGAATCATCGTGTAAAACTCAATACTGTTATGAGTGTGTTGCCAAGCTAATAGTTTCGAGATCAGCCAAAAAATTAAAAATGCCGTTTGTGTTTATGTGTCAATGTTGTAAAACTCCTGTTTGTGGTTCGACTGAATTGAGCCCTAAGCTTTTTTAACTTCCAGTGTTATACTTTCAACGCGATTGCTAAAAATCTGCACTGAGGTTGTGTTTCCATGTTGTTACAATTGTCATCAAGTATTTTGGGATTTTTGTTTGGGTTGTGGTATGCCGTTTTGGTTAAGCGCTCAAGTCAGACATTTTTTAAAACTCTTAGTGATGCAAAAAAATCTAATCAAGCGACAAAACAATATGTTCGTTCAAGCCTTCTAAGAGTTGTAATTATAATTCCCTTCTTTGGTGTCTTGGCTTGGTGGAGCAGAGTCAGTATGCTCTTCTTACTGTTAGGCCTTGCAGCAGCGTTTGTTGTTGGCGGTATTGTGGCTTTGAGGCGAAATAATGGAAATACATGTCTTTGACCACAGAGTAATTCATCCACTTGCTAGATGGGGGTTTACCCATCCATTTTGGGATATTAATCGAGACACACTTCTTGCAACGGTTATAGCCTTTGGCTTAATAGTTCTTTTTATTGCGATTGTCCGCATTGGGATTCGGCGACAAGAAAGCATGTTTACACATACCATGGTTTCTGCAATCAAAAGCCTTAAAGAAATGATTACTAGTGCTATTGGAATTGAAGATGGAAGCTGCTTTGGTTTTGTGGTTGGAATTACGATGTTTACGTTGTTTTGCAACATTGCTGAAGCTTTGCCTTTTGGAGAGGCACCAACCAGTGATGTGAATACTACGCTGGCAATTGGAACTACCTGTTTCTTATTTGTTCAATCACAGGGGATTCGGTTTAAAGGGTTGGGCTATTTTGGAAAATATGTCGCGCCAATTTTTATATTTTTGCCCATTAATATCATTGGACAACTTTCAAAAATTGCATCACTTTCGTTCAGGCTTTTTGGCAACATTCTTGGCGGAACTGTTATTATGGCACTTCTCTTTGCTTTGTTTGATAAGTTTCAGATTTATGTTGTTCCATTTATGGTCATATCCATAGGCGCATTTTTGATTTTCAAAAAATATATGCAAACAAAACGGTGGCCAGTTGCAGGTAAGATTTTATGGTACGGGGTACTTGCTTCAAGTATTATTCCATTTGTTCAATTAGTTTTTTGTATTGTTGAGGGAGTGATACAGGCCAGCGTGGTAGGCCTTTTGACAACTGTTTATCTTTCGTCGGAAGTCAAAGAGGGTTCAGGACACTAAAGATTTTGATTGGGTTTGTTAATGATTGACTTTCAGGGTTTACATTATCTTGCAGGTGCTGTTCCTGTTGTATTAGCCGGTTTCGGTGTTCCTCTTGGTATTAGCGCTGCTGCAAAAGGATTGAGCGAAGGTTTACTTCGGCAACAGTCGTCATTTCAAGAAAATTTTAATACGTTGATTATCGGAACGTTGATGATAGAGAGTAGCCTTGCTCTGGCATTTATCGCGGCTTCTGTAACGCTGTTTGCTCCGCCATATATTTTAACGCTACCTGTTGTTTTGGCAGAACTTGGTGGTGCGCTTGCCATTGGGGTTTCCGCTTTTCTTGTTGCATTTTCAATTGGTGCTGCGGTTAAAGCATCGTGTATCTCTGTTTCTCGGCAACCATTTCATATTCATAGCATTCGAATTTTTATGTTTGTGCTTATGACGTTGATTGAAACTCCCGTTTTTTTTGCGTTTCTTATTTGGCTTTTTATTAGAACAAAAGTTGACGATATTCAAACTCTCGGTGAAGGTATCAAGCTATGTGCCGCGGGCGTTGCAATGGCGGTTGGATCAATCGGTCCTTCTATTGGGCAGAAGATTTTTGTACGTAAGGCTTGTCTTGCTGTTGGTTGTAACAAAGAGGCATATGGCGGCCTTTTTACGCTTTCCATGATTACCGAGGCAATGATTGAGACACCTGTTTTATTAACATTTATTGTTTCTTCATTGATGATTGTACGTGATGTTTCTCCGATTATTGTTGATTCTAATGCAATAGTCTTTTTTGCCGTGGCGTGTGCGATGGGGCTTGGAACACTTGGTGCATCAATTGGTATTGGCATTATTGGGAGTAAGGCTACACGCAATGTGGCCTTGAATTCAGAAGCATACGGTTCAATTTTAGGAACAACATTTATTGCTCAGGCGTTTGCTGAAACCAGCAGCCTTTTCGCTTTTTTAATTGCATTGTTGATTGTTTTAAAAACAACGGTTTGGAAGGTGTAACATAATTTAAAGGAGATTATGTGGGACAAGACTTTCACGTTCTTTACATCATAACCAAGCTTGAACTTGGTGGAGCTCAAAAAGTTTGCCTTTCACTTTTTAAGTGGTTTAACAAAAGCAAAAAACAAGCAACATTAATTTCTGGGACAGATGGACCGCTTGTTGATGAAGCGTGTTCTCTTGGTCCAACAAAACTTTTGCCGGAATTTGTTAGAGAAGTTGGAGTTTCGAGTTTATGGCGTGAAATCAAAGCATTCTGGAGATTGTTTAAAGAGATAAGGGTTCTCAAAAAGAAGTATTTACACCTTGTTGTACATACTCATAGTAGCAAAGCTGGCGTTATGGGGCGTTGGGCTGCGTTTTTTGCAGGTTGTCGTAGAATAGTTCATACCGTTCATGGATTTAGTTTTAATGATAGACAACCTTTTTATACTCGTTGGATGTGTATTTGCCTAGAATTTTTTACCTCGCTGGTTACTAGCAAATTTATTTGTGTTTCTCAGTGTGATTTAAGGAATGGCTGTGTTTTTTTTCCGTGGTTTTATAAAAAAACATGTATTATCCGTGCTGCGGTAGAAGATTGTAAATTTATTCCGACCAAACGCTTTAAAGAACCTTTAAATAAAAACGAAATCATTATTGGTTCTGTTGGATGTTTTAAACCACAAAAGAATTTGATTGATTTGTTAAAAGCATTTAAATATCTAAAAGATATTGTTGGTCCTGAAAAAAAAATGCGTTTGCAAATTTTGGGAGATGGTGTTTTACGACCATCTCTTATGGCGTGGATTCGGCAGCATGATCTCGAGCAATTAATTGATTTGCCAGGGTGGCAAGACAATGTTGAATCTTGGATGAGTTCATGGGACATTTTTGCCATGAGTTCTTTATGGGAAGGACTTCCTCGTGCTGTTGTCGAAGCGCGTATGAGCCGATTGCCCGTTGTTGCGTATGATGTCGGTGGTATCGGTGAAATCATCAAGAACGGAGAGAATGGATTTATCGTTTCTCCTGGAGAATGGGAAAAGCTTACACATTATCTACAGCTTTTAGTTGATGATGCTGAATTTAGAAGTGTGCTTGCAAATGGACAAAACGAAAAATTTTCAGATTTTTATGTCAAAATTATGATAAAAAAACATGAACAACTATATCTTGATCAACTCTAAAAAAAAATGAGGTAACAATTGGTAGCCTCAAGGGGAATTGAACCCCTATTTTCGCCTTGAGAGGGCAATGTCCTAACCGTTAGACGATGAGGCCAAATATTGCAGAAGTGATTTCAAGGTACAAAACAACTTCCTTTTAGTAAAGCTGCGATTTGGAATATGACTTTTGGAATGAAAAAATAATTCTAGAGGTAATCCGTTGGAGTTTCGAATCACCTCAAAATTATTGTGGATACTTTGGTGGAGTACCTGCGTTTTGTCATTGCAGGTCTGTTTTTGTTTGACTGAAGAATGGCACTTAGGTCGCGTAGAAATTGTTGGCTTTAAAGGGGATGCATCTTGTTATCTCGATCTTTACTGTATAAGAAGTGGAGAGGTTTTTCATCTTTCATTTCACGAAAGCTCAATCAATGCAATTAAGAAAGCGCTTTATGATGAAGGGTTTTTAAATGCGTATTTAACTGAAGAAATAATTCGCAATGATGAAAAAAAAGAGGTCTTGGTAAAAATTCTTATCAATCAAGGTTGTTTACATACGATTTCAGATGTTATTCCAAGATTTTATGGATCTGTGAATAAAAAACTTTCTGTGTTGCACAAAGCTTTTAACGAAGAGTTTTGCCGCAATCTTGTTGGAAAACAATGTAGCCGCATAGTTATTAAGTGTGCTCGCCGAGCAATTTTAAAAAAACTTTCTACCTTAAATCTTGAGACAGTTGATCTGGTGTTTAAAAAAAGAAAAATTCATGACGGTGTTGTTGAAATGGTGTGTGATGTGTGTTTGGGCCGTACAGACAGTTCTATTTTATATGGGGCTTCTGATTTGTTAGAGCATAAAAAAAAGTCTTTCCCTGCTGAATTGATTTCTTCGGTTATAAAAAATGATCTTATTGGTAAAAAATCATGTCAAAGAATCGATAATTCTACAGCTGTCGTGGATCGAGTTGTTCCAATTTCAATTGTTAGTGCAATTGCTGTTGACGAAAATGGACAAATTTTAAAAGAGCTTTCAGAGAATATGCTTGATGATAATAGTAAGGTTATTGCTCATAAAACATTAGAGCGACTAGCTGAGTCGTTTATTGAATCATATGTTCGAGAGGGGTTTTGGGATGCGTCTGTTAAAAACATACATCTTCACTCATGCGGTCGAAATAAGTGTTATTTGAGAGTTGTCATTAATCGTGGTAAATGCCGCATTTTGCGTTCAATTAATATTATTTCAACTGATTCAGACGAAAATCTTTCTGACTATGTTCGGGGGAGTGTCGTTGGTGAGGTGTTAGATCCATTTATTATTGATAGAAAGAAACGTGAGATCGAGCAATTGTGTTGTAGTGCTGGTCGTTTAAATGCGTCAGTAAGAGTTACGGTGGATGAAAGAGTTGGATGTGATGATGAAAAAGATGTGTATGTTAATTTTTATGTAACACTTGCGCAAAAAGCGTATTTTGGGCAGATCACTGTATCCAGTGATAGTGACATTTCTAAACAGAAGATTGCTAGCGCATTATCGTTTGCTCCTGGTGATGAATGGGACTTTGGAAAATTAGAACAATCGCGCAAAAGGTTAGATTCTTTTGGGGTATTCAAAAGTGTGCATGTTGCCCAATCATTTTCTGAGTATGATTCAAACATTCCGATTACTATAACTATTCATAAGGATTTGCCATACGAAGCAAATATTAAAATTGGTGGGACATTTGGCTCAGTTTTGGGAGGAGTGGCGCCTAAGCACTTTCTTGATTCCGCTCAATTCGAATTAGGTAGTTCATTTATAGCAAAAAATCCATTTGGCGTTGCTGACAAGGTGGAATGTTCTGTTGAGCTCAAAAGAAATAGGCAGTTTATACGTGCATTGTACAGTTATCCTCGTTTTGTAAATTTACCTGTTAAACTGCAGGCTAAATCGTTTGCGTGTTGGAAGCCTTATTCTGATCTAACTTCTCTGTGGTCCGGTGATGGTAGGATTGGAATGAGTGCTGGAGTTTGGAGAGAATGGGGAAGTGGTACTGCGGTTGGTGCTGACATTGGATGTGAGTGGACCGGCAGAAGAGGGCTAATCGGTGGTTATTTTAATTGGATACCGTCTTTTGTTATTGATGCTGGATTTTCGTTAGAAAAATTATCTGGAAATTGGCTTTCTAGATCAGGACATGCGTTTGTGGGCTATGTCAAAGGGGTTATCCCTTTTGTTAAACAGCCAAATGATGTGAAATTTTGTTTTGAAGCAGCTTGGTATTGGCGTGTTTTTGGTGTTGGTGTTTTTGTTGTAAGAGGTGATTATATTTTGCATCGGTCTAATCTCACCATAATGCAAAAAATGGTGGAGCCGATACAGACTGTAATGGCTATTTCGTTTCCTCCACGCAGCGATCACTTACATCTTTCGTTGCGAGAAAATGATTCTTTTGATTTTTCACGTAGATCTGGTGTAGGTGAAATGGCTTTATATACAGAGTTAAGACTTCCTATTTATAAACAGTTTGCGGGTGTGTTATTTTATAAAATTACTGCTTTGCGACAGAAAAAATGGGATTTTACTTCTCGTTTGGTATCATTTTGGGGACTTGGTTTGCGCTATATAACTCCTTTTGGGTTGGTTTGTGCAGATGTTGGCTCTCAGACGAGGGTGCGGCGTGATAACGGTAACCGATTAATGTGGCGTGTTGGTCTTGGGCAAATTTTTTGATTAGGGAATGGCGATGCAGCATGGTTCTCGCTTTGCAAAGAAGCCTGCAAATGGGCGATTAAAAACCTTATTTGATGAGGTAGTTCACCATTTGCCTTATGGTATTACAGCTGTTGTTGTTAGCATGTTAGGAGTTTGGCTTTTTTTTAATGATTCTTGTATTGAGAATTGTTGCCAGCATTCTTGTCACTTGTCATCAATATCCCTGTTTCATATTTTACATTATGCTCATACGTTTTTTGCCAGTGTTACGGCGGTACTTACATTTAGACGATACTCGAAAAGTACTGTTGGAGCCGTATTAGTTGGAACATTTGTTCCGCCTCTTTTTTGCACTTTGTCGGATGTTATATTTCCATATGTTGGTGGGACAATTATGGGGGTAGATATGAAATTCCATATTTGTGTTATTCAAAATTTTGATTTAATTCTTCCTCTAATTGTTTTAGGAATTGTGCTCGGATTGTTTTTAAGTTCTCACAAATTTAATGGTGGAATAAGCGTTGTTCGTTTTGCTTTAGGGTCTCATTTTCTACACGAATTAGTTAGTGCAGCAGCCTCTCTTGTCTACTTGATTAGCTTTGGGTGTGCAGATTGGTGGGGACAGCCGGTAAGTGTTTTTATACTTCTGACGGCTGCCGTTGTTTTGCCATGCATGCTGTCTGATGTTGTCGTGCCAATTTTTTGTGCTTGGTGGAGTGGTAAGAAAACGTTGCATTGTTCACGGTGTGAGTATCACGGGTGTAACAAAAGGTAGGTATGTCCGATGAGGTCAATAAGACTTGAAAATGTCTCCAAGTCGTTTGGAGACGAGTGTGTACTTGATGGAATTAATTTGACGATGCCTAGTGGCAAATTTTTTGCTCTTTTGGGTCCGAGTGGATGCGGGAAAACTACAATATTGCGACTAATTGCCGGTCTAGAAAAATCCGATTCGGGGCGAATTTTTTTAGGTGATGAGGATATTACTAAACAACCGGTTTTTCGTAGAAAAATTAATACTGTTTTTCAAAATTATGCTCTCTTTCCTCATCTTACTGTTTTTGAAAATGTAGCTTATGGCCTTCGGATTAAAAATGTAAAAGAATTGGAAATTTACGATCGCGTTTTAGCACAATTGAAGTCTACAAGGCTTTTGGGTTGCCAGAAAAAAATGCCATCAATGCTTTCTGGAGGACAAAAACAACGTGTTGCTCTTGCCAGGGCATTAGTTGGAAAGCCAGAAGTAATCCTTTTTGATGAGCCGTTGGCTGCTCTTGACGTTAAATTAAAAGAACGTGTTCTTGTTGAGCTTATGGAGCTGCAGTATGAGTTAAAGACCACATTTGTGTATGTAACGCACGATCAAGCAGAGGCGCTTACTATTGCCGACAAAATGGCGATCATAAATTTTGATGGTTCAATTGCGCAAATTGGTACTCCAGAAGAGATTTACGAATTTCCCGTATCAACATTTGTTGCAGACTTTGTTGGTAGTACCAACATTTTAGAGGGTATTTTACATAAGCGGAATGAAGCTGATTTTTTTATTGATGTTGAAGCTGTTGGCGTTGTCGATCTGCATGTTGAAAAACTTAAAAACTGGATTATTCCTGGCGGAGCGGTTTATGCAAGCATTCGGCCTGAGAAAATCGAAATTAGCAAAACAAAACTTTCTGAATTTTCTTGTTGTTTTCCAGGTGTTGTAGAAAGTACGAGCTATGCAGGACGCTTTACGCAGTATCAGGTGAATATTGCAAATGGTCAGGTGGTATCGGTTTTTGAGCAAAACGAAGAACACTTTCCAAAAGAAACTATTAATGATGATGATCAGGTTTTTCTGCATTTTCAGAAAGATAATGTGGTTTTGCTGGAGAGATAGTTTATGATCAAATTTAAAAATGAATTTCCTTTTTTTGCTGCATGTCCATCAATTTTGTGGCAGGTTATTTTTTTGCTTATTCCACTTTCAGTACTGTTTTTTATTAGTATTTATGATCCTGCAGTGGGACATGGATTTAGTGCTTTTACTTTTAAATTTTATCGAGAGCTGCTTGTTTATCCCTATCTCAAATCCATAGCAAATTCGTGTGTTTTGGCTTCCATAACGGTTGTTTTATGTATTGTGCTTTCGTTTCCTACGGCATATCAGATTGCTTTTCGTATAAAACGTTACAAGACACTTGCCATAGTACTTTTATTGCTTCCTTCATGGACAAATTTTATTGTTCGAATTTATTCATGGTTTTTTTTATTAGAAAAAGATGGTTTTTTAAGTACCACACTTCATGCCTTGGGCTTCCTTAGACAGCCTCACTTATTGGGTAATTTTTTTGCGGTTATTATTGGAATGGTGTATTGCTATTTTCCATTTATGGTTATTCCTGTTTACTCTTCACTCATTGGTATTGACAGAAATCTTGTTGAAGCTTCAGCAGATCTTGGTGCTAGTCGGATTCGTACATTCACTAGTGTGATTTTTCCACTGGCTATTCCTGGTATTTATGCTGGTTCAGTATTGGTATTTCTTTCTGGGATAGGTGAATTTGCGGTTCAAGAAATTCTTGGTGGAGCAAAATATGCATATTGGGGTAATGTCGTTGGTAATCTTTTTTTAGATTTATATAATTTTAGAGCTGGGGCAGCGTTTACATTTATTGGACTTATATGTGCCTTAGCTATTGGGATTGGTACGTATTTTGTATTTAAATCCTTTAGTTTGTTTATTATTCTGCGTCGTCGTGTTGATTTGGCAAGACAAACCCGAAAGGCGAGGATGTAATGGTAGGTGAACGATCAATTATCTCTCGTTTTTTGTCATATGTATTTCTAATTTTAACTTATGCATTTATTTATATTCCAATTTTTATTCTCATTATTGTTTCATTTAATGCTTCGGGTCTTGCTTCTCACTGGGGTGGTTTTTCTCTGCGTTGGTATCAGAAACTTTT
>DAOVOC010000048.1 GCA_030629865.1 bacterium | reverse complement strand
CTTACAATATGTGCCTTTCCAAATCGTGCAAGCAAAGACCCCGCAATTAGTACTGATGCTCTAAACTTACCCATCGACTCTGTGCATGGCATCAACTGGTTAATGTTTGAAGTATCAACTTCAAGCGTTCCTGCAACAGCATCAAAATTAATCGTTGCTCCAAGGCCTTCAAGAATTTTTATCAACACAAAAACATCTAGAAGTGCCGGCACATTGTACAAAACTGATTTGCCAGGAGCCATGATGAGTGAAGCAATAATTACAAGTGCAGCATTTTTAGCGCCAGAAGCAGCAACCTCGCCATCTAATGGACCAGACGGCTCTATATAAACAAACTCATTTTGCACGTATATTTCTCCAAAAAACATTATTAAAACCAACAAAAGAATACTTTAAGGGTGATAAAGTGTGAAGAAAGAATGCCTTATTACAATACATTTCACAACTGCCTCAGATTTCCTATACTTGCCAGCATAGTCACAGAAAAATTGAGCTTACGAAAGGAACCTAAATGCAAGGTGCAAAAGATCTACGATCGGTACAAAAAAAAGGCCGCCTCGAAGTTATTTGTGGCTCAATGTTTTCAGGCAAGAGCGAAGAGCTTATGCGAAGGCTAAGAAGAGCCGAATATGCAAAACAACGAGTTTTAAGCCTTGCCAACAAAATTGATGACAGGCGTGGCATTGGCAAAATTTCCACACACAACGGCACTGTCCGCATAGCACACACATTGGACAACACTATCGAAAGCATCGCGAGAATGCTCATTCTCGCAGAACAAGCAGATATCGTTGGAATAGACGAAATACATTTTTTCAATGAAGACATTATACTCGCTATTCGCGAACTTGTAGAACGCGGCAAACACGTTTTAATAGCAGGTCTAGACCAAGATTTTCGTGGCGAACCGTTTAATATTACCGCAATACTAATGTCATTGGCAGACAATGTTACAAAACTGAAAGCAATATGCCTTTCGTGCGGACGCGATGCCCACCATTCACAAAGACTTATCGATGGCAAGCCAGCCCGCTACGACGATCCAATAATCCTTGTTGGAGCGCAAGAGTGCTACGAAGCTCGCTGCCGCGACTGCTTTTCTATCGACAAACGCCCATGGAGAACTACGACAAAAACTCAACAACAACAAAGCTGATTTATGCCACGCCCGCAAAGCTCTTATAAATGTAATAATTGCTCACACGAATCTTCAAAATGGCTTGGCTGCTGTCCTCAATGCGAGGCGTGGAACACCTTTACTGAAGAAAAAATCATAGCGGCACAAAGCATTGGTTTATCACAGAGAGTCAGAGCAAGTTCTGCAGAACTGTTCCGTATAGGAACTATTCGCACAGAACAAAAAGCACGACTGGTTTCCGGCATTCACGAATGGGATCGCGTTATGGGAGGAGGAATCCTTTCGGGCTCACTCATCTTGCTTGCCGGCGATCCTGGTGTTGGCAAATCAACACTTATTCTGCAAGTTGCCAATAATTTGGCAAAAACAAAAAATGTTTTTTATTTCTCTTCTGAAGAATCGCTCTCACAAGTTAAACACCGCGCAACACGCCTTGGACTTGCAAACAGCAATATTCAACTTTCTGATTGCTATAAAATTGAAAATATCGCCGCCACCTTGGCAGAACAAAAACCAGATTTAGTGATTATCGATTCGATCCAAAGCTGCTGCTTGGAAACACAAAGAGGCTCGATGCCAGGCTCAATTTCTCAGCTGCGCGAATCGACTTTTTTGTTGATGCATGCGGCAAAACAATACAATGTAGCTATTTTAGTCACCGGGCATATCACCAAAGATGGAAACGTTGCTGGCCCCAAATTGATGGAACACATGGTTGATGGTGTTTTTTACCTGCAAGGTGAAGACCGCTGGCAAAGTCGAATTTTGCGCTCGGTTAAAAACAGATTTGGCACAATCAACGAAGTCGGTTTTTTCGACATGGGCGAACACGGGTTAGAAGAAATCAGCAATATCAACCAGAGATTTTTAGCGGAAGCCTCATTTGCTCCAGGATCAACCTTAATTTGCAGCACCGAGGGCTCAAGGCCTTTGATCCTCGAAGCCCAAGCTCTTTGCATAGAATCTAAATTTGGCTCACCACAACGTGTGATTACCGGCATAGAACATAAACGAGTTGTTTTGATTGCTGCCATCCTCGAAAAATATCTGCACGTAAAACTCAGCTGCAGCGACATTTTTTTTAAAGTCAGTGGCGGTGTTTTTGTAAAAGAAAGTGCCAGTGATCTAGGAATTGCTCTTGCACTTCTTTCAACATATTTTCAAAAGCCACTCCCATTAAAATCGCTAGCACTTGGTGAATTAAATCTGACAGGGCACATAAAACCCGCAGCACGAGCACAAATTATGGCAAAAGAAGCTTCCAAGTTTGGCATTGCAACAATTCTGAGCGCTCAAGACAAATCACTACGAGGCATTGCACATCTTGAAACATTCAAAAATGTTTATGAACTTTTGCGGCTGTTCCCGGAGGATAAATGAATAAATACGACACTATCATTATACGAGCACGGGCTCTTATCGTCGATAACGGTCACATCCTCCTCACCAAACACCAAAACGATCCAACAAAAACCTACTCATTCTTACCTGGCGGCAAGGTTGAATTTGGGGAGCACGCCCGAGACACACTTATTCGAGAACTGCAAGAAGAGCTTGGAGTTATAACAACAATTAAACGGTTTTTAGGAACAGGGGAGGGAATCTGGAACAAAGACAGTCGAACACAACATGACATTTGTTTGTATTTCGAAGTCACATGTCCAAAACTTGTCAGCACACAAACACCACCACCCTGCAAAGAAGATGATATAGAATTTTTATGGCAACCAATTTCAAAATTAAAAGAAGCAGAATTTGTTCCGCCTTACGCACAGCAATCAATAGATAACTGGTTAATAGGTCGTTATGAACAATTTTTAAGCGATTTTAATTAAAAAAAGGCCTATTTCAGGCTACCTTTTGCTAAGCCATATCCAAAAGATTAGTCTCTTAATAAGAAATCACGAATAATTACAAAACTCCTATAAAGAGGCTTTGAAATGAATGTGTTCAAGCAATATAGGTTCACCTATTTAATACTCATATCCTGTCTATTTTCTGGATGCCAACCAAAAAAAACATTATCAAATGACGTTTTAATGACAAAAAACTTAGTACAAAATCCTCAAGATCAAGCAAAATGGGAAAATGCTAAACTCACATTTATTGAAAATGCCATAGAAAAAAATAGAAATCCCAAAACCAGACTTATGAGGTCTTTAGGACTTATTTCACGTTTTTCAATGGGTATATTTCTTACACTTGCAGCAACAGCGTACTCAGCAATACCGGCAGTTTTCTTCACAAAAGGTCAAAATGGCAATACTCACGCAACAAATTACTATCAACTACTTATTCCATTCACTTTCGTATCAACAGGAGCTCTACTCGCCTGGAAAGGTGGTGCCCCCTTTAACTTCTTAAATCAAAAAGACAAAATTGATAAACAAATTATTAAAACAGAAAAAGAACAAATGAATCTTAATGCTGAATACAAAGAAAAGTATCCCGATGAGATAATAAACTTGTTGAAAGATGACCATGAAATCAATAATAAAAAACTAGTCAAAGAGATTCGACAGTTGGTGCTTTCTAAAACATCAATTGACCGAACACTCGAACGCCGTTGCCGAGGTTATTTAGATTGCTGTATACCAACTATGGCAACTGCCTAAATAATAAAAACGGCCGGGATTTCTCTCGACCGCTTTTATTATTTTTTGCAATTCGCTTAACGCTTCACAAACTGAAAGCTGCGACGTGCACCACGTTGACCGTATTTTTTACGCTCAACAACACGAGCATCAACCGTGAGCAAGTTGTTTTTACGAAGTTCAATCCGTAGGGTTTCGTCTAAAGAAAGCAATGCGCGGGAGATTCCCAATCGAGTAGCATCTGCCTGGCCGGTGACTCCACCGCCAAAGACATTTACTTGTACATTGTATTTTTTTTCAAGACCAAGAACCTTGAACGGTCTTTCTACAGATCTTTTGGAAGACTCTGTCGTAAAGTACGCATCGTATTCTTTACCATTTACGAGAATTTCACCTTTACCTGGCTTTAGCCAAACACGGGAAACGGAACTTTTTCTACGGCCAACACCATGGAAATTACTGGAGGAGCTTTTAGCTGCCATGTGAACTTTTCCTCTTTGCCACTAAACCAAACACCTTATTCAACTTCAAGGACTACTACCACTATTGGAGCCGGTGATCGGATTTGAACCGACGACCTACTGATTACGAATCAATTGCTCTACCCCTGAGCTACACCGGCTCTTATTCTTCAAAAGCCTCTTGGCATGCTATACAACGTGCGGAGTAGGGAGAAAATTCAAGACGTTTATCTAAAATATGCTCACCACAATCAACACAAATTCCGTATTCATCGCGCTTTATACGCGCCAAAGCATCATTTATAAGCCTTATTTCATCTATTTCGCTCAATTGAAGGGAGTTTTCCAACTTCTCTATAGAAATTGTCAACGCTTCATCGCCAACGTCCTTTACCTGCCTATTGTCGATTTCCTCTTCTGAGTGAACCGCAACTTGCTCAGTTATCCCCTCTCTTTTCTTCAGGAGCTGTTTCCTGACAGTTTCGAGGAATGCACGCCTTTGTTTCACACCCGCCCCTTTCATACCGAGCTTGCCCGAAAAACAGCCTTAAGATAGCAATACACTCACTCTCTTTCAAGCCTCCATGTACTGTTAGGCCTTTACTATAAATGGCTCCATTGTCCTTAAGCCCGCTCTGAGCGCCAAATAGCGGAGATTTTGCCCCAAAATAAACTGTTTTTATTCTGCTAAGTCCAATAAGTCCAAAACACATCAAACATGGCTCGAGAGTAACATACATAGAGCAATCGCTAAGCCTCCAATCACCAATTTTATTGCAAGCATCTCTAATCGCAATCAACTCGGCATGTTCCGACTGACACTTAGTCGTTTCAACCTTATTATATCCGCGCCCTATAACTGTTCCATCAGCAGCTACAACAATTGCTCCAATTGGAACTTCCCCACAATTAAACGCTTCTTGGGCTTGCTTAAGAGCATATGTCATATTTTTATCATTATTTTCTTTGTCACACATACTTAAAAACCCTTAGTAAAGAGAACTTCTGTCCACAACAACTTTGATCTCATTCTTCAACTTTGCTACGCTCTCAACGTTCTATTGTCGTTTATTTCGGCAAATATAAAAAATTGACACATCATAAGGATGCCAAAAATCCTAAATGTTCCCAAATTTACTATTGAAAACGCCAAAACTGTAAGGAGAAAACATCAATGAGTCCGCTGCCACCAAAAAAGAAGACTGATAAGGCTTCTGGTGAAAAAGATTACACCGCAACATCAATTAAAGTTTTAGAAGGCCTTGAAGGTGTAAGAAAACGCCCCGCGATGTATATAGGAACAACTGATTCGCGCGGACTTCACCATCTTGTTAATGAAGTAGTCGACAACTCTGTTGACGAAGCTCTTGCAGAATTTTGTGACCGCATAGAAGTAGTACTTCATACAGACAATTCATGCTCTGTACTAGATAACGGCCGAGGAATTCCTGTCGACATTCATCCTAAAGAAAAAATTTCCGCGGCTGAAGTCGTAATGACAAAGCTGCATGCAGGTGGGAAGTTTGGGAAAGATTCATACAAATATTCTGGAGGCCTTCACGGCGTTGGGGTTTCAGTAGTAAACGCACTTTCTGAGTGGGTCGAACTAGAAATTTATAAAGATGGAAAAAAACATTACCAAAAATATAAAAGAGGTAAAGCGGTAGCACCACTTAAAGAAATCGGAGAAACAAAACAACAAGGTACCTACACCAGATTTGCTCCAGATCCCGATATATTTGAAACTAGTGAATTCAGCTTTGAAACTATCGCATCACGATTACGTGAAAAAGCCTTCCTGAACAGGGGGCTGACAATTGTCTTCAAAAGTGAAATTACCTCTCAAGAAGAAACCTTTTTCTTCGAAGGTGGAATCGCATCATTTGTTGCCGATATCAACTCAAAAAAGAATATTCTTTTTCCAAATGTTGTTGAATTTAACAAAGATGATGGCGAATACATCTTAGACTTCGCATTTCAATACACGGATGGCTATAGCGAGCAAACATATAGTTTTGTAAATAACGTCAGAACAACAGATGGCGGAACACACGAAGCTGGCCTGCGCGCTGCTCTAACCAAAGTCTGTAATAAATATGCTCAAAAGCTAAAAATTACCAAAGACAAAAGTCTTTCTAGCGATGACGTTCGAGAAGGTCTCGTCTGCGTATTAAGCCTTAAAGTTCCTGAAGCCCAATTTGAAGGCCAAACAAAAACCAAACTTGGAAACAGCGAAGTTAAAGGTCTTGTCGATTCATGGATTTATAGTTTTTTAGATACATATTTTGAAGAACAACCCGGAATCGCAAAAAGAATTTTGCAAAAAGCTGCCGCAGCACAACAAGCCCGAAGCGCAGCCAAAAAAGCCCGTGAATTAACCAGAAGAAAAACCGCTCTAGAATCATCGGTTCTTCCTGGGAAATTGGCCGACTGTTCAGAAGAAGATGCAACAAAAACTGAACTTTTTATCGTTGAGGGTGACTCTGCAGGTGGCTCTGCCAAACAAGCACGGAATCGCTTTATCCAGGCAATTTTACCGCTTCGCGGTAAAATTCTAAACGTAGAAAAAGCCCGG
>DAOVOC010000032.1 GCA_030629865.1 bacterium | reverse complement strand
CTTGCGCATTTAATTGAACATATGATTTTTAAGGGCACCAAAAAGCTTTCTGAAAGCGATATCGATTCAATTGCTCGAAAATTCGGTGCTAATCATAACGCTTTTACGTCGTATGATATGACAAGTTATTATTTTGAATCAGACAAAGCTAACTGGAAGCATTTTTTAGGAATTTTGGCTGACTGCATGCAAAATTCTCGCTTCGACGAGCAGCACCTTGCCTCTGAGTTGCGGGCAGTGATCCAAGAACTCAACATGTACAAAGACAGCCATATTCGCATGATGTTCGATAAGGCTTTTGAGTTGCTTTTCCCTGCAAGCCATCCGTACCATTTTCCAATTATTGGATACAAAGAAGAACTTGCAAAGATGAGCGGTAAGCGGCTCAAAGATTTTTATCAAAAATATTATGGTCCAGAGCGTGCAACACTGTTTATTGTTGGTGATATTGATTTGCAAGATGCGGCCAATTCTGCCAAAGAATATTTTGCAACGGTTGCAAAGCGTGAAAATCTTAAATTCGAGCGTCATTTCCACGAACTTGTGCCAAGTATGTCGTCGCAGTCTTTAACACTTTACGAAGATGTGCAAAAAGATTGGGCCGGTTTGTTTTGGCGTATTCCTGGCGTGAAAAAAAGGAACAGCCAGACAGCATTTGTTGCCGGAGATATTTTAGGAAAAGGCGACGGTAGCAGATTTTCTAAGCGCCTTGTTGATGAAGAAAAAGTGGCAGATGCTGTCATGTGCACTGCAGAAGAACTAATGGAAGAAGGCATATTTGGCGTTTTTGTTGCACCAAAAGATGGTAAGCGAGAGCGGTGCCGAGAACTTATTTTAGAAGAGCTTGCCAAATTTGTGCAAAAAGGTGTGACACAAGAGGAAATAGATCGTTCTGTTGCTGGTGGTATGACAAGCTTTTTTTCTGCTATGGAAAATCCCACAGATCTTGTAATGGAGTGGCTAGAAACATTTTTTGCAACTGGTGATGAGCTAGAAGTGTTTAAAACTCCAGAAAAATAT
This sequence comes from bacterium, assembly GCA_030629865.1. Classification (GTDB taxonomy): domain Bacteria; phylum Babelota; class Babeliae; order Babelales; genus DAOVOC01. Next base: position 7,884 of record DAOVOC010000032.1, on the reverse strand, counting down.
TATCAGGTAAAACCAGATGCTGTGCAAAAATTTGTTGCGAATTATTTAGATCCATTTTTGATGCAGGAAGTTAATCTTGTTTCTCTGCCTGAAGGCAAGCGCGAATTGTGGCAAGCTTCTAAGAAGCGTGAAAAGAAGATTGAAGTTGATATTTTGCAATTGCATCAACGAAGCGTACCAATTGAAGAGCCCAGGTTTGTAAAAACTTTGCCAGATCCGGCTAGTTTTAAGTTTGAGTTTCCTCAGCCGACAGAAGTTTTTAGTTTGGAAAATGGACTGCGAGTTTTGTTTTACCATGATGATAGCCTTCCTCTGGTAACTGCGAATTTGCGGTTTCGCGATTCAGAAAAGTTTTCTAAATCAAGAGAGGGGCTTGTTGTCGACCTCATGATGGAAATGCTTATTGAAGGCAGTACGAATTCTAACAAGCAAGAAAATGTTGAGTTTTTTAAAGCCTTAGGTGCTGATTATTCGTTTGACAGCGCAGGCGGTGCTATTGCGTGTTTAAATGCTAATTTTGAAACAGCGCTCGAGCGGTTCTTTTATGTATTGCGAGAGCCTGCCTTTAAGCAAGAGGCATTAGCAAAACTTAAACAACTTTCGATTAGTGGTTTGCAGCGTTCAAAAGATAATCCACGCAAAGTTGCCATGCGGACGCTTGCGTGCAAAGTAAATGCTGAAACGGATTACGAGTGGACATATGATGATGCCATCGAATTGGTTAATGCGTTTGCTTGCAAAGATTTAGAAGTGCTTCATAAAGAACATTTAAAGCCTGAAGGAATGGTTTTAAGTGTTGCCGGTGGCTTTGATATTGAAAAAGTTAGGGAACAACTTTCTACACTATTAAAACAATGGGATGGGGCAAGATTTGTTCAGCGCGAAGCTCCTAAAAGACATTTTCTTGCGGCCGAAAAGATTGATGTAAACATGCTGCGCGACCAAGCTGTTTTAATGTTTGGCCAGCCATCGCCAATTACTGTTTATGATGAAGACAAAGTTGCGCTTAATGTTTTAAATTTTATTGCGTTTTATTCTTTGGGTTCTCGGTTGTATCAACTGCGTGAGCGTACTGGGTTGTTTTACGCTGCTGGCGGTGCGTTTGCTGCGCAAACTGGTCGTGAGCCAGGGTTTGATTATTTGATGGCGCTTTTAAGCCCCGAAAAATTTGAAGAAGCAGAGCAGGGCATGAGAGATGTTGTTAAAAATATGGCAGAAAATGGAATTACTGAAGTTGAGCTTAACGAAGCGAAACAACTTTATTTGAACACGCTGGTTAGCATGGCTTCTACTCGAGCAAGTGTAGCAGGAGCACTTTCTTCACTTGAAACAAAGGGTTTGGGCTTTGATTATTATCAAAGAGCCTGGGACCGCGTACGTGATATGTCAGTTGCCAATATTAATGCTTTATGTAAAAAATACTGTACTACAGACAAGATGGTTCGCATTCGTGTTGGGCGAGTTTAGATAGGAAAAATACCATGAAGAACAATAAATTTTATGTTACAACGCCGATTTACTATGTAAATGCGAATCCACATCTTGGAACTCTCTACTCGACGCTTTTGGCGGATATTTCTGCTCGTTGGAATAAAATTTTGGGCAAGGAGGTTTTCTTTCTGACCGGTCTTGATGAACATGGTCAAAAAGTTGGCGAAGCTGCTGAAAAAGCAGGAAAATCTCCACAAGAGTTTGTTGATGCCATGGTTCCAAAATTTAAAGATGTTTGGAATCGGTATGATTTTCAGTTCGATCATTTTGTCAGAACAACTGATGCTTCTCATAAAGCCGCAGTGGTTGCATTAATTGAAAAGTTAAAAGAAAAAGGTGACATTTATAAATCGAGTTATGTCGGATATTATTGCACACCATGCGAAACGTTTATTGCCCCGCATTTAGTTGATAAAGATAAGCCAGAATGCCCTTCCTGTGGGCGCGGTGTGCACGAAGTTGAAGAAGAAAGTTATTTTTTTAGGCTTTCTGCATATCAAGACAGGTTAATTGAGTTTTACAAAAATAACCCTGATTTTGCTGTGCCAAAAGAGCGTTTGAATGAAGTTATTTCCTTTGTTGAGTCTGGACTTAAAGATCTTAGTATTTCTAGAAAATCAGTTAAGTGGGGCATTCCATTTCCTGGCGATGCTGAGCATACAGTTTATGTGTGGGGTGACGCGCTGACCAACTACATCAGTGCTATTGGTTTTGGATCAGATGACAATCAAAAAAATGCATTTTTTGAAAAATGGTGGCCGGCAGACTTGCATATCATGGCAAAAGATATTTTTCGGTTTCACGCTGTTTATTGGCCTGCAATGTTGATGTCTGTTGGTTTGGCTCTTCCTAAAAGAGAATTGGTTCACGGATATCTACTCATGGATGGCCTTAAGATGTCCAAATCTCTGGGCAACGTTATTGACCCTGTGATGCTTGCAGATTGGTATGGGCATGAGCAAGTTAGGTACTACCTTGCGCGTCACATGGCGGTTACGCAAGATGGTAGCATTACGCTAAAAGAGATCGAAAATTGTATTAACGCTGATTTAGCAAACAATCTAGGCAACCTTTTAAATAGAATGATTACACTTGCTACACGCAATGATATTAAAACGGTAACACCTGCCGAAACATGGGAGGCCGATTCCGCTTACATGCGTGAACGCTGCGAAGAAGCATTCCGTGATTTTTGGGATGAAATGAACCATTTCCATTATCACATAGCTTTAACCGACTTGTGCAAATTTACTTCTGAAATTAATGCGTATTTCCACTCGCAAGAGCCCTGGAAAGTTGCAAAACATAACAAAGAACTTTTTGCAGAAATTATTTCTGTTGTTTGCCATTGCTTATATTCAGTAGGAATTTTGTTATGGCCAGTTATGCCTAAAAAGATGGAAGCATTACTGGCAGCTCTCGGATGCGAATTTGATTTAGAAAAACACAATTATGCAGATGAACTGCGTAAAAATGTTTGGGACAAAATCTTTACTCTTGTTGAGCCAACAGAAACATTATTTTCGCGGCCAGAATTGCATTCAAATGGTGGTGAAAGCAATTGCCATTCCGGACTTGATCCGGAAATAAGCCGAGGCTCTCGTAGGCAATCCAGTAGTACATCGCGAACAAAAAAAACTGAAAAATTGAATAATAACTTTTCTGACAAAGTGCCGCTAGACCCCGGGTTAAAGCCCGGGGTGACAAATGTGCTTGAATTTGATGATTTTGTAAAAGTAGAACTGCGTGTTGGATTAATAAAGGCAGGTGAGCGGGTTGAAAAGTCTGAAAAGCTTTTGAAGCTTACAGTAGACTTGGGTGAAGGCCATGATCGCCAAATTCTTGCTGGAATAGCAAAATATTATGCTCCAGAGGATCTGGTTAGTCGCAAGGCTATTTTTGTGGCAAATCTTAAGCCACGCAAGATGATGGGCATGCTCTCTGAGGGCATGTTGATGTGTACTCAAAATCCAGCAGGAGAGCATAAGGCTCTTTTTGTTGATGATTCTGTTGAGCCTGGAACTCGCGCATCATAATCATAAAGCATTAAAAAAAATGCCAGGCCACTTGGGGGGCAAGTGGCCTGGCTCCTGTATAGCGCGGGGTTGGGGGAATGCGCTATTCAGGGTATTTAATCTTTTCTTTTTCTGATTTAAATTCGTCTTTTTTAGTTATAAGCCTTACAAATTTTTGGTACGAATTTTCGAAGAACAGGTGTCCAAGCATCGAAAATGTTTCTTTGTATTTAACGAAGTTTTGCAAATGTTTAGCAGGTGTTACGATTGCGATTTTTTGTTTATGAGGAACAGATCGCCATACTTTTCCAAATTCGCTCATTGGAATTAAAAGGTCGTTGGTACTTTGGAAAAATAGTACCGGAATGTCTGCGAGTTTTTCAAAGTATGATAATGCGTTTATACCGTCTTTAAACTTGATTGAAAAAAGTTTTTCCCAGGTTTTTTGTACAAAAGATTTTATGATCGAAAACCGTCCAAAGAATCGGCCAATACGACTACCACGTTGTGGGTCAAAAAAGAGCATCGGATCACTAGAAAATTTTTCGCCTATTTGGGAAAGATTTGGCCATGCACCGTCAAGCATAAGTTTGTCGAATGTTGTTCCCGGATTTTTTGCGGCAACTTTAGCGAGAATGACTGCTGAGTAGCATAAACCGATACCGAAAATGCTTGTGTATGGTTTGTTTTGTTTAAAATATTTGATGAGATTTGTTACTTCTTCGTCTTCTTTTTCACATAAAGTTGTTTCTGTGCAATCGATGCCAAGAAATTGTTTGCTGAGTTTTCCTTTTAGGGTTGTTGGAGTTTGTTCGATTCCGTGTCCGCGATAGTCAAAAAGAACCAGGTCGTATTGTGGAAATAGAGCTACAAATGGTGCCATTCGTTCTCTATCATTTGCCAAGCCTCCACCGATAACAAGCAGCGTGTCGCTACCTCTGTCAAAATAGGTGTAAGGGATGTTTAGATCGTTGTTGACTTTAATAGAGCCTAGGCGTCCACATGTTATGCATTTGGGAAGTAATTTATTTCTTTTTGTTGTTAGTGATCTGATTTTAGATGAGTTTTTGAGTAGGTGGGTATTAAAAAGTGTTGGGTTAAAGCGGTCACTTAATTTGTTAAACGCTTTTTTTGCATGGAAAAGCATGGGGCTTGGTAGTGAAATACTTTGGGCTGATGAGTTTGCAAAAAACCATATTTCGGTTGTTTGTAGGTCTACAGATGGCTTAATGATGTCTTTTTTGAACCATATAAAAAAGCAGAGAATAGCTATGGCTGCAGCGAGTATGTAAAATTTTGGGTTAAAATTTACGAGATTCATGCCAAAAGCTCCGTTTTTACTCCGTTTTTAATTATCAATGTTCTCTTAGAATCCCAGATTGGATGTTGTATCGCAAAAGGTGGTATGGAGATTGTGAAAAAAGGCGGTTTTTCGTGCATAAATTGCCTTTTTTGCTTTCAGTTAATCTTGTGAGTAACCTGGAGCCGTAGTTTGAGATGGTTTTGGTGTGGTGGATGCAATGAGTTTTCCGAAAACTTTGAGATCAGATTTTCCCATTTTTGAAAAAAAATGCTGGAATAATGAGTTGTGTTATCTAGATAATGCAGCAACAACACATAAACCAAATGCCGTTATAGAGGCTGTTTCAGAATTTTATCGTTTTCAAAATGCGTCTGTTCATCGTGGCATTTATAGCCAGGCAGAATCTGCAACAGCACAATTTGAGGCTGTTAGAACAATCGTTTCTTCTTTTATTGGTTCTGATTCTAATGAAATAGTTTTTACTTCAGGAGCAACAGAAGGCATCAACTTTGTGGCGGATGCATGGGGTTTTCACAACATTAAGGCTGGTGATCATATTGTTGTTTCTGAGGCAGAGCATCATGCAAATCTTCTGCCTTGGCTTCGGCTTGCTGAGCGCAAAAATGCTAAAATTATATTTATTCCAATCAATAAAGATACGGATCAACTTGATTTTGACGAATCAATTATTACCTGCAGGACAAAACTTGTTGCTGTAACCCACTGTTCTAATGTTCTGGGTAACGTTTGGAAACACGGTGACCTTGATCTTTTGGTTAAAAAAGCTCGAGCTGTTGGTGCTAAGATTCTTTTAGATGGTGCGCAATCGGTTGCTCATCAGAAAATTGATGTAAAAACTCTCGATATAGATTTTTTTGTTTTTTCTGCTCACAAAATCATGGGACCTACCGGCCTTGGCTTTTTATTTATTAAATCTAATGTTCAAGATGATGTGCAGCCGTATCAAGTTGGCGGTGTAATGGTGCATTCGGCTTTGCCTGGGAGTTTAAAGTGGCGCACCGGGCCACAAAAATTTGAGGCCGGAACTCAGCCTGTTGCGCAAGTGATAGGCTTTGGCGCTGCAATTAATTATATCAACGAAAAAATCAATTTTTGCAAATTGAGCAGTCATGAAAATTCCTTGTGCGAGAAGATTATTAGTTTTTTAAAGTCTGTGCCAGGAGTGAAAGTCTTGGGACCGAAAAGTGACTCAAAGCACATAGTATCATTTGCGGTTGCGGTGGTTCATGCACATGATTTGGCAGATTTTCTTGGAGAATGTGGGGTTGCTGTTAGAGCAGGTCATCATTGTGCTCAACTTTTGCACAATTGCTTAGGAGTTGAAGCTACAGTCAGAGCGAGCGTTTTTTGTTACAATACTGCCCAGGATATTGACTGTTTTATAAACGCTTTTAATAAAGCACGTTCTATTTTTGGACTATGAGGTGGTAATGAGCAACAAGTATCGTTTGGCAGAACTTGTCGAACATGGCAAAGACTCTCCTCACCGTGGCCGTTTAGAAAATCCTGACATTACTTGTAGTGAGGATAACCCTTCGTGCGGAGATCAGGTGCAGCTAACAGCACACGTGCAAAATGGTAGATTCAAGGAAGTTAGAGTTTTAGGACATGGATGCATTGTAAGTCAGGCTTCCGCGTCGCTGTTAGCGGAGTTTCTTAAGGGTAGAATGCTAGAAAATATTTTAAAACTTTCGGGTGTTGATATGGCCAAGATGCTTGAGCTTGAACTTGGGCCTACTCGAATGCGTTGTGCAACATTGAGTTTGATTGCGATGCAGAATGCGGTTAGAGAATTTTTAATAAAAACTGATCAAAATGCAAAAAAGGAGTGTAGAAATGATTAGAGTTGATGTTGTAAATCGGTCGATATGGGAATCAGATGCTGAAGGACGGGTTTTTCTTTTAAAAGAAGGCTTTCAGATTGATGGTGAGTTGGCCAAAATCGAATCTGATTTTTATCCACATCTCAAATGTGTTCTTAAAAGTCACAAGTTTTCAGGAAAAATAGGTGATGTTTTTACTCTGAGTGCTCCTAATGATAGTGAAATTAATCAATTTATTTTTGCCGGTATAGGCAAGCTTGATTTACCTGATTATGAGAATATGAATCTGTTGCGGCGAGCACTTGGATATATTGTAAAAGAATTAAGTAGGTTAGAAATCAAAACAGCTCTCGTGCACGTTGAGAACTATTCTCAGAAAATATTTGGCCATAATCAAATTGATTTTGTCAAACAGCTTGTTTCTCAAATTCTAATTGCTGGCTACAAATTTGATGGTTTTAAAACCCAAAATGGTTTTGGAAAATGGAATGGCCTTGTAACGCTTGCTTGCCAAGAGTTATCTGACCAAGATAAAGAACGAGCTTTTTTTGAAGGTCGTGCTATTGGAGAATCGGTTAACTTTACACGTAATTTATGTGATATGCCTTCCAATATTGCTACGCCAAAATATGTTGCAGAACAAGCTAGACAAGTTGCAGAAAAATTTGGATTTCAATATAAAACTTTTGGGCGTGACAAAGCAAAAGAGCTAGGGATGGGTGGTTTTTTAGCTGTTGATGAAGGTTCTGAAAAGGAAGGTTGTTTCGTTGAAATGATCTATTCATGCGGTAGCTCAGAAGCTCCGACTGTTGTGCTTGTTGGAAAAGGAGTGACGTTTGATTCTGGAGGAATAAGTTTAAAGCCTTCAAATGCTATGAAGGGTATGAAATTTGACATGTGTGGTGCAGGTGCTGTTATTGGAGCAATGCGAGCATTGTCACAACTTAAGCCACGTGTAAACATTGTGGGGCTTGCTCCACTTGTAGAAAATATGCCAAGTGGGCATGCTGCGAGGCAGGACGATATAATTACTCACTTGAATGGTGTGACTACTGAAATTGAAAATACTGATGCAGAAGGTCGTTTAATCTTGGCTGATGCGCTGTGTTATGCGGAAAAATTTTACAAACCCGATGTCATTGTTGATATTGCAACGTTAACTGGAGCATGTGTTGTTGCTTTGGGACATTTTTTTACAGGTCTTATGACAAAAGACGATGAACTAGCTGAT
>DAOVOC010000073.1 GCA_030629865.1 bacterium | reverse complement strand
GGCATTGTATAAAGATATTCAAATGTTTTACCCATAAATGCCTTGCTGGCTGATCCAGCACAAAAGATAGAAACAGGCATCAAACCAAAAACAGACAGTATTAATAATATTTTTTTATTCATAATGTTCACCTCATAATAAAACCATAATCTGGGATATTTATTATGGCTAAAGGAGTAAAGATTACAAATTGAATGAATTTTATGGCAAAAACAGGCTTTTTTTGCCGGCTTGATTAAATTTATAGGTAATTTTGCTGCCTTTTCGGCTCACCAGACGCAAGAAATTGGTTTAAATGTAGCGCAACACGCTCGTCATCATCTTCTTTGACCTCGAGAAATTGTACATTATTCTTCTGCAAGCATTTTTTGAATGATTTGGCAAAACAAATCTGGCGCTTAGCATAATCGACTGTTTGTTTATAAATACTGTCAACCAGGGCTGCTTGCTCAGATTCAGGACAATGCCCCTTTACCCACAACTCGATTTCGGGATAGCCAATTACATGATGTTGATTCCAAAACCTTTCCCAATCAGTGTAAAGAAGACTTTTGACCTCATATGCCCAACTGTTCTTATCGTATGATTGACCAATCATCTGTAATAATCGATCGTGAATGCGTTGTCTTAGCACTTCTATAGGAGGATTTATGAAAATAATAATTGGATCAAACTGATCATCAAATTTAGGAGCACACTCCGAAGGCTTTATTCCGTGGGTAAACCAAATACCCAAAGCCCGATCAAGCCGATAAAGATCTTTAGGGCATATTGCGTAAGCCCTGGCTTCATCAACAATTTCTAACTCACGCCAGCGTAATTGAGCTGAAATAGAATTTACTTTTTGCCATGCGTCTTGAGAAATTTCTTTGCCAAGCGGCGATGGTGGGAAAAAAAATGATTTTATGTAAAACATAGAACCACCCACAATGAGCGGAATGTTGTAAAAGCTTTGAATTTTCTCAATAGACTCAAGCGCCATCTGACGATATTTAACAACACTAAGTTCTTCTGGTCTGTCAAAAACATCAAAAAGATGGTGAATAGTTGGAATATTTAGCAAATCAGGTTTTGCCGTACCAACAGTAAGAGGCTTCCACATCTGACGGGAGTCAGCATTAATAACCTCAACAGGAAAATGTTTTGCTATGCGCAACGATAACCCTGTCTTGCCACTTGCCGTTGGCCCAGTAATGACAATGAGTTTTTTCTTTCCTGTTGCCATAATAACCCATCAGCTTTTGTTCTTTTGCCAGATAACCATGTCTTAATGTAATACAGCGCACATATTACCGTTTTTATGCACCAGATGTTTGCTGCTGAACAGCTTTATCTTCTACGACAGCAATTTGGAACGGTGCTCGCACAAGTTCTAAAATCTTTTCTAGCTTAGAATTCCTTGCCGTTAAAATCTCTTGAACAAGAAGATCTTCGGTTGTTTGCATCAAGCTTTTTTCACCAAACGAAAGATCTTTACGATGTGAAGTGTACATAAGGTCGCGGTAGATGCTTGCAACATCGATGAGACGACCAGTTTGAATTTTTAGTTGATATTCACGATGTCTTCTACTCCAGCCACTTGGGACCAACTCTCCGTTGCTGCCAAGACGAGGAATTTTACAGAGCTCTAACAAAACTTCTTTGATAAGCGACTCATTACTGAGAGGTCTGACACCAGTGCTTTCAAGACGTTTACTAGGAACAAGAACGGTCATATCCTTGTACGGAAAAGTTAATTTAAAAAAGATTGTTGCCACACCTGCAACATTTTTTTCGACTACTTCCTGAATGATTGCCACCCCATGGCCCGGATAGATAACTTTATCATTTACTTTGAACATTCTGGAGACTCCCTTTCACAGCGAGTTACACCTGCTTAAGACTGGGAAGGATTACTCGCATTAATCCCAAACATCAGTATACCAATCAATTTCCTGTCCTACAAGGAGAGAAAATTGAGAAAAACTCTGAAAACAAAAAATTCGCTCGCACGTTCTCCTCCCCCCTCCCAACAGCAACTTTCGTTAGGAACTTTCTTTTAACTGCTTTCATAACATACCCAAAAGCTTACAAGCCCACGAGCAACGAAGGAAAGGGGGCGAGGAGACAAGGGCGGGGAGAAAACAAGTAATGTAAAATTATATGAGTCTACAACACTCAGGAAATCTAAGAAAAAATTTGACGCCCAAACAAAGGCAGTCTAAAATAACGGCACATTGGTTAATTTTTTAAAACAAAAAGCTGTGAGGGAAAAACAATGAGTAAAATTATCGGAATCGATCTTGGCACCACAAATTCGGTTGTGTCATTCATGGAAGGTGGCAATAGCAAAGTTATTCCTAATCAAGAAGGCGGAGCTACAACACCATCAATAGTCGCATACACTAAAGACGGCGAAAGGCTCGTCGGAGATATTGCAAAAAGACAGGCCGTAACAAACCCAGGAAACACGATCTATTCGGCTAAGCGCTTTATCGGACGTAAGTTTTCCGACCTCAGCAAAAAAGAACGCTCTGCGTTTCCTTATAAACTAGTCTCGGGAAAGAACGGCGATATTAACATTGAAGTACAAGGTAAAAAAGTAAGCCCACAAGAAATTTCTTCTGCAATTTTACAAAAACTAAAACAAGCCGCCGAAGGTTACCTAGGCGAAAAAATTAAAGAAGCGGTTGTAACCGTTCCCGCATATTTTAACGATGCACAACGTCAAGCAACAAAAGATGCAGGCACAATTGCGGGACTCGATGTAAAACGAATTATTAATGAGCCAACCGCTGCAGCACTCAGTTATGGCCTAGATAAAAAAACAAACGAAACAATCGCCGTATTTGACTTTGGTGGTGGTACATTCGATGTTTCTATTCTCGAAGTTGGCGATGGTGTTGTAGAGGTTAAATCAACCAATGGTGACACATATCTAGGTGGTGACAACATTGATGAGCAACTTATCAATTTCTTGGCCGATGAATTTAAAAAAGAAAATGGCGTTGACCTGCGCAAAGACAAAATGGCACTTCAAAGACTCAAAGAAGCTGCAGAAAAAGCAAAAATCGAACTTTCGGCCACTACAGAAACAGAAATAAATTTACCTTACATCACCGCAGATGCGTCTGGCCCAAAACATTTGGTCACAAAACTTTCTCGTTCAAAATTTGAATCTCTGTGTTCACACTTGTTCGAAAAGCTATTTGATCCATGCAAAAAAGCTTTAGACGATGCAAAAGTAAGCAAGTCTGAAATTAACGAAGTTATTCTGGTCGGCGGATCAACACGAATTCCAAAAGTCCAAAAAATGGTAAAAGATTTTTTTGGCAAAGAGCCAAACAAATCTGTCAACCCAGACGAAGTTGTTTCTTTAGGAGCAGCAATTCAAGGTGGTGTACTAGCTGGTGATGTTACAGACGTCCTTCTTCTCGACGTCACCCCACTCTCTCTTGGAATCGAAACTCTGGGTGGCGTTGCAACAAAAATCATTGAACGCAACACAACCATTCCAACAAAAAAATCGCAGGTATTTTCTACCGCAGAAGACAATCAAGCTGCAGTGGATATCCATGTGGTTCAGGGTGAACGTGAATTTGCAAAAGACAACAAAACACTTGGACGTTTCCGATTAGATGGTATTGCACCAGCACCTCGAGGCTTGCCACAAGTAGAAGTCTCCTTTGATATCGACGCCAATGGCATTGTACACGTTTCGGCAAAAGACAAAGGAACTGGCAAAGAACAAAAAATAACAATCTCTAATCAGTCGGGACTTTCAAAAGACGAAGTAGACAATCTCGTCAGAGAAGCTAAAGAGCATGAAGCTGACGATAAAAAACATAAAGAAACCGTTGACGCTCGCAATAAGCTTGACGGCGTAATTGTTCAAGTTAAGAAAAGTTTGGATGAACACAAAGACAAAGTCTCAGCTGAAGAAGTTGAAAAAGTAACAGCCGCCATAGAAAAAGCAGAAAAATCATTCAAAGAAAACGAAAACGACAAAGAAGCACTAGAAAAAGCATCAAATGATTTGATGACAGAATCTCAAGCCCTTGGCCAAGCTATCTACAAAGCTGAACAAGAAAAGCAAGCACAAGGAGCTGAGAACAAAGAAAATACAGAAACCAAAAGCACTGAAAACCCAAGTGATGAAGAAGGCCCAATCGAAACGGATTTTGAACAAAAAAAATAATTGATAAAAGCTAGAGATATCGGTGGCGAAGAAAATTCTTCGCCACCTTTTTTAAAAAAATTTGTTAGTTTTACATTCCTGGTGTACAAAGGAATGTAATTAAAAATAGTCTTTAATAAAAATGAGAACACGAATGAAAGCATCAAGCTTACTACTAATAATTCTGATTGCCATTCCTATTTTTTCGGGAGAACCCGCCAGTTGCATGGAGCACATGGAGCACATGGTTGTTATCATTCCTCCTGCTTCTTCGAAAAAACCCGCCATACGCATGGAGGATAAGGATACAAACCTAGAGAATAAGGATACAAACAATTGGAAGGAGTCGTATCATTTGGTCAATTGGAAAGGATTGTCTATAAGGATCCTGAAATGCGAGAATACCAACAATGAATAAAATACGTTAAAATCAGCATAATAAAAGACTAAATGAAAAAAACATTATTAATTATATTCGGATTAACAATTGCCTCAGTCTCTGGCAACAGCACTCCCTACTTCAAACCAGATTGTTTGGATGCTTTGCTTCCTGCCGCCGCATTAACCACAATAGGAATCGATTTTGGAATTGAATGGTATAAAAACAATACACTTTCAATAAAAAATTACTTTCAGAAACTTGCAGAAAATTTTACGCTTCCTTCTTCAGAACTAGGCGTAATGTCATCTTCACAAAAAATATTGCTATGTACAGCTGGAGGATTTCTCACACTGCAAGCAGCCCGTATGAAAATAGTCCG
>DAOVOC010000017.1 GCA_030629865.1 bacterium | reverse complement strand
GAGGCCCCGGTTGGTACAGCTATCTAAATAATGACATACATGTTTACAAGCGCAGGTATTGGGTGCGGTCACAGGTAATAGACGGTCATTTCTGTAATCATAAAATGTATGTTGTACTAGAGGATGCTCTAAAAGGAATAAATCAAATAAAGAAAAAAAACTCGCAAAAATTATGGAAGAAATTAGAGATATCAAACGAGATCTCAAAAAGGGCAAGCCCGAATCTGGAGCAGAAGAAGATGCTGAAAGCCTAGAAAAACGCCTAGAAGAACTCGAAGAGGCTATTGAAGATATAAAATAAATCAGGGGGAAAAAGATGGAAGCCATAAGTCGATATGCAATAAAAAGCATTGTCCTTGCCACTCTACTCTGCCATAGTGCTTCATGTTGGTATTGGTATAGGCCGTGGTATCCATCAGATATTATCACAACGGCCGTTGTTGCAAACTATGACTCTCGCGTCGGCCAGCTACGCAGAGAAATTGAGGAACTAAAAAAAGAAAAAGAAACATGCAACCGAAACGAAGACCTTAAAGATATTGCAACCGACATAAAAAAGATTAAGGAAAGCCTGCAATCCGGCAAGCCTAACGATGATGCAAAGCCTCGGGCAAAAGAGCTGGAAAAAAATCTTGAACAACTCGAACGATCCGTAAAACGGCTTAGGGAGGAAACAGAATGAAATCGATCACACAAAGAATTGTTGGCACCACCTTGACCGCGCTTATCTGCTACTCCGCAAGCACCTGGTGGGATCCTCAATATAGCTATACGCCACATCCTTATCCTTACAGCCACCCGGTTCCTTATCACAGAGAACCCAACATGGCAGACGCCATTGGAGGCGTTTTTCATGCGATTGCGAACACTGCAATTGCTGTTAACCATGCTTCACAGGTCGAAAAACTTGAAAAAGAAATCAAAAATCTAAAAAACCACAAAACAATAAAAAGACGTAAACGGTCAATTAAAGCAGCAGAGAAAAAAATTAAAAGCCTTAAGCGTGAGCTCGACAGAAGCGATGAACCTGCAGAAACAAAAACGGCCCTGCGAGAAAAACTCGATAAACTTGAAAAATCACTGTGGGAATTAAAACAAAAACTTGAAACTCAAAAGACTAATGATGCCAAGAAAATTAAGCGCACTAAAAAAGTTCGGAAAACTAAGAAAAAGTAACAGGCTGTGCCTCTTTATCTTCAGACTCTGAGTTAAACAAATACCACAGTGTACCCATTGCCAACACGTGCACTGTGCGGCCTAATGTCCCCCACGAAAGAAGTTTTTCCTTCCAGGGTTTATTTCGCTCTTCTTTATTTTCAAAAATCTTACTCGTCTCCAAAATCCACTTTGAGCATGAACGGGCAAAAATCCTGTTAGTAGATTCTGCATCAAAAGATGAATATAGAAGCATTGGATCACCCAATATTTTTGCAAGTAACGTTCTAACCCCCATAACCATCTGTTTGCTCATCATTGCGACCTGAGAACTATAAACATTAAAAAGTTTCGAACATGCATGAAGCGCATTACGAATCTCATTTCTTTTTTTGCGTGCACTCTTTGCCTTTTTCTGCAACTTCTTTTTAGAAATTATTCCAAGTTTTGCAGCAAATTTCCCGAGTGCAAAAATTGCTGAATCGACTCTCCGCGTCACCGTTGGCGCAACACCGCCAAGTATTTTCTCCAACCCATATGTAGACATCTTTTCTACACCATATTTAAGAGCCATCATACCTGCAATTTGGCCAGCTTTCTGTGGATTTTTTCCGCTAATTCTATTTGATCCTAAAACCTGCATATTACAAAGGACACTAGTATCATCACGGTTTAGAGCCACAGCATGCTCACGTACTTTTTCACTTATCCATGAACTTTTTTCTTTGTTTTCATCTGCATCACAAAGCGCTGCAACACCTGTTGTAAACAACCAATCATGAACAAACGAAGGCAATTCAGGATCAATAAGCCCTGCAGAAGAGCCGCGCAATTTATTGAGCCCTTTAATGCCAAATCCACTAATGAATTTATCAGTTAAAACACTTTCTAAAACATCTGTTAAACGACGTGTTGCAATAAGAACTGATCGCTTCCATGCATGATTGTTTGCAAGCAACGCTTCTTTATCATCTTTATATCTCTTTTTATAGTTACTGTTACCATCTTCGTCACGACCAATTACATTATGTTTTGTTAAAGTATAGTAGGCTAATGCAGGACCAAGATTTTTGAATATAACTTCGTCAAAAAGACCACCAACATTGCTTTCAAAAATAGCATTTCGCTTACCGGTCACTGAACGCATCTGACTTTCAACTGACAATGCAGAGGCAGAATCTAGCACAAATGTCTTGGCACAATAAAGCGAAAGCATAAGAGTAAACAACGTCTTTTTAAGAACAGAAACCTTTGGTATCCACTTTAGAAAAACTCGTTGCAACTCTTTGTATTCTGGAGCATTTTCTAACTTATCACATGCCGCATTAATGCAAGCTCTTAAGTCGCCAACAAGATATGCTGCTACAGATCCGGCTCCTAAACCCATAATTTCATTTTTATTAAGCTTTGCCGCACCATAACCAAACATAGTCTGCACATGAGAATGTTCTTCTATCGCAGTGTCGCAAAATGACTTTGCAAAGTGCATCGCCGCAAGCCACGTTTTTTGTCCGCCGCCCAAAAGCTTCGGAGGAACACCGTTGCCCAAAAAGCTAATCGCTTGCGCAGCTTGAGCACTTTGTCCCATAGCTTGCGCTAAAATTTCATCGCTGCAATAAGCGGATGAAAACATAAGAGAAATAATCGAAAAAAAAGTTATTTGTTTAACGCGGTGCATCGCATGTTTCCAAAAGTTAAAGCCAACTCATAACTCTACCCAACATTAGGGTAGCTTGCCATAATAATTTGGCAAATTTTAGCCCAAATCTCTCTGTGAACGTACAAATCCAATAATTATGCCTATAACACAAAATAGTGCAATCATGGCACTCCCGCCAAAACTCACAAACGGCAGCCCAACCCCTTTTGTTGGAAGCAAGGCAGAGGCAACCATTATGTTAATTAGTGCACGCAATGTAATAAACGTAATAAATGCAGCTGTAGCAAGCGATGCAAATCGACTGTTCAATAACAAAGCAATTCTAAAACCGAAATAACAAAGAAGCATAAACAAAGCTAGAATAAGAGAAACACCAATAAGTCCCGTTTCTTCTGCGATAACTGAAAAAACAAAATCTGTATGCTGCATGGGCAAGTAGAAAAATTTTTGTTGCGATTGGCCAATACCAACTCCCCATACATTGCCAGATCCAATAGCAATTAAAGACTGAACAATCTGAAACCCTTTGCCCTGAGGGTCCTTCCATGGATCAAGAAAAATCATAATACGGCTCAGTCGATATGGAGCAACCACAATCAACCCAGCCAAGACAGGAAGCGATAAACTTATAATCCCGACCATGTGTACAAATGAAAGCTTTGTAACCGCTAACAAAAAAAATGTCGTTCCAGATAACGAAACAACAGCGCCAAAATCGGGCTGCATCAAAAGCACAGTAAACCCGACAAAAATGGATACAACAAATCTTATATTTTCTTTAGAAATGAGTAGCACTTCAGTAGAAGTATTTTTAGTTAAAAACGATGCCACATAAAGCAAAAACGCAACGGCAAAAAACTCACTTGGCTGCAGACTTATTCCAAAAACCGAAAGCCAACGAGAAGCACCGTTAATTTTTACCCCAACCCCTGGCACAAGTGTCAAAGCCGTTAGCCCAAGACTCATCCAATAAAACCACACAGCGCCTTTTTTGAAAAAAACATCAGAAAACAAAGCACACACAAAAGCACCAAGCAATCCCAAAACAAGGTATAAAAAGTGCTTTTGGAAAAAAAACTGTGCTGAGCTAAGCCGCTCCAATGCATATACAGAACTCGAAGAATATACAAACAAAAGACCAATGGCAGATAACGCAAGAATAACCATGCAAAGCATTTTTACAACACGGCGAATGTAAGAGGATTCCTGCCTACAAACAATGTTCTGCATAACGTCCCACTCAATAAAAACAAACCATTGGTGTGGTGAAATGTATCGTATTTCAAAAGACAGTGTTTTTAAAATGTTGTTTTGAACGATTTTAAATTATCCCTGCTTGGTGGCGATAAAACTCTTAACAACTTTTTTAAAGTCCGCTCCTCGATCTCGATAATTTTTATAAAAATCAAAACTCGCTCCACCAGGAGAAAACAAAACCGCCTGTCCCGGTTTAGCCCGGTCAAAAGAAATTTGAATCGCGTCTTCAAGCGTTTCTACAAACGCAAGTTCTTTTGCAAAGTCCGAATTATCTTTCGACGCTATACACACAACAGAAGTAACACCGTTTTTTGACGCAATCTCTAAACTGGCACTGCTACGATCTACTCCTTTTCCAATCCCACCCAAAATAATATGTATACCTTTGTAGCACCCTGCCAAAGATTCAACTGCAGCATGAACGGACGGCATAATCGTCGCTTTTGAGTCATTGTAAACATCAACTCCACGCAGAGTTGAACAAAGCTCAAGCCGATGCTCTCCAACACCGCCTATCGCAGCACTGTACGCTTTGTGCAAACCATCTTTGGTCAAAGTAGAAATATCTTCGCCTTCTAAAAACAAAGCAACAATTGCAAAAAGCCAATTTATCAAAAAGCCTTCTTGCGGCAGCTTTGAACAATCGAAAACCTTGATTGGCAAATGATTTAAATCATTGTTTTGTAAAAATAAAAAACCATTTTCTACAGAAAAAATACGCGCATTTACTTGGCTTAAATACTTTTGTTGTCGTTTAGTTGGAGATTTTAAACACAAAACATTCACAGTAGGCTTGCGATCGGCAATAACTGGAAAAAACTTTTCGCAAAAAAACTTTTCGCAAAAAATCTCATCATCAAACAACTTAACAGGCAAAAGAATGTGTGACTCTGCAGATAGGTTTGCACACAGCCGCAATTTGGCACGCACATACTCGCGATAATTTCCATGCCGATCTATATGATTTGGGTGCAAATTTGTAAAAACAACAACGCTTGGAGTAAATAACAAGCTAAACTCCAACTGAAAAGAAGAAAGTTCAAGAACAGAAAAATGGGACTGTTTTTGAGTTTTAATTAAATCTAGCAAACCAACACCAATATTTCCTGCAACAGAAACATTTTTACACAAACATTCTTGTGCAATAGCCGCCGTCAAAGCAGTGGTTGTTGTTTTGCCCACAGAACCAGTTATACAAATCGTCGGTTTTTTGTATTCTTTCGCAAAAATATCAAGTTCACCAACCAACTTATCCCGCAAATTATTCGGAATTTCTCTGGTATCAACTGCAGCACTAACGGCAACCCATTTACATTGTTCAACAAACTGAGTCATTGAGCACTTATAGTCTCCGTCATGCAGAGGCGAAAACCACTGTCCACCAGCACTTTTCACAACTGCCAGTTCTTCAGCTGTTGCCAACCGCTGATCCCAAACAGAAACATTATATTTTTTATATAAATGATTTAAAAGCGATCGACCAACAATGCCAAAGCCCAAAATACCAACAACTTTTTTCATATAGATCCTGAAGTTAAAAACATCATCATCAATTGTAAACGTAAAAGATCTTGAATCAAGCAACATTTCTTTGTTACTCAACCCGTACCCTTTGCTCTATCCATTTACCAACTTAAAAGGATTCCTGTGAAGCGCACCAGTTCATTTATTTTAACATTTTTCCTAGCTTCAAGTCTTTCTACAGGAATTATTGAAAAAACAAAAGTTCATGCAGCTTTGCAAACAATTCGAAAGGCAGAAAGCTTGCCGTTTGGTGGAGAATTACTCGGCCTTAATGAAAACGGCGATTACGCAAAAGTTTCGATAAAAAAAGTTGTTGAACATATAACCTCTAGCATTATCGTTATCTATATCACGGATAAAGATGATAAGTCGGATCACATTTTTTATGCTTCCCCGCAGCAACTTTTTTACGATCCAATTCAAAGAGACTGGCTTGAAGCGCAACAACTTGGATCTGAAAATTTTTTATTTGGAATCAATGGTGAAATTTTTCCAATAGCACGAGCAGCTCCTAACGAAAAATTTTATTGGTGTGATGAATGTCCACGATGGAAAGAAGAGCATTACTACAAATCTTTTGCTCTAACTCTTTCTGAACCAAAAACATTATTTTTGCGTGAAGAAGACCCCGGATGCAGGCGCGGAGTAAATGCTTATTCTGTTCTGACTCACAACGGTGAACCGGTTGTGATTGGAGCTTTAACTCTTGGTGCTGCGCTAGGAGGCGGCAGTGCAACATTTCTGGGAATTGGCAGCGCTAGTGGACTTTTGAGTGGCATTGGCCTTGCTGCAGGGTTTTCTAGCCCTGCTGTTACCATTCTTGTTATCGGTTCTGCTGGCTATGCAGCCTACCGGCTTGGCAAAGCATCAGTTGGCCTTTGTCGCAGAGCTTACAATCACTTTTTTAGCAGCAAGCCCAAAACATATCGCATGGAACTTCTTGACCCAGAGCGTTTTAAATCAAATACCAAAGGCATAACCCAAAATATAGATCATGGAATTGAATGGAAGTTAGAAGAACAAGTTTTTGAGCTTGAACCAGAAGAAGAATCTCAATTGTTTAGCAAAAGTATTAACAATCAAGTTTGTAATAAAAATAAAACTCAAACTAAATCGAAGAAAAAAAGTAAGAAAAAGAATGAGTGTGAAGCCTGTAAACTCTATCGCACAGGAAAAAGAATTATTAATCCACAAAAACCAAAATTACTTAAAATCGATAGTAAAGGACTTAATGACAAAAGTAGCAATATCCATGAACATATATTTGGCAAACCTCTACATTGCATGGATTTACTTGGCAAGTCCATTTTAATAGCTAGTAAGAGGCTTAGAAAGCTTGTACAACAAGCTGCCAATACTGATTGCCTCTCAAGTTATGGCGCACAATCTTTCTATGGCAAGGTTGGCCGTCACCTTGTAGGAGTTAGGGGTTTTATCCGAGACAACCTTTTTGAATTTAGGACTGCTTTTGTAAAAAAAAATGAAGTCAAAATGAAGAAATGCCCAGTTTGTGACCGTGTAACTTATTGGAGAAAAAACTAATGGATTTTGAATCAATTCAGGCCGATTTCAAGAAAGATGTTGAAAGGTTGAAAGTATTAGCCGATCGGCTAATACAAGATCCTAAAGATGTTGAAGCTTTAATAGAATGGGGTTTTTTAAGAACAGTTGATGCATTTGATGCTGAAGAAGCTTTAGAAGCGCTAAATAAGGCGCTAAGCCTGAGTAAAAACAATGCAGAAATATACTTTTGGCTTGCAAAAACCTACTACCACAATTTTTTTAATTTAGAAAGAACACGTACCGCTCTTAAAAAAGGCCTTGAGGCAGACTCAACAAGGGCAGATTGCCATGATTTGCTATCTGAGGTTCTTGAGAGTTTCGAAAAAAAATCCGAACAGTCTCTTTATCATGCAAAAAAAGCTGTTGAGCTAGAGCCATCCTGGGTTTTCCCTCGTATGCGATTGATATCAAAATTAACAAAAGACAACAAATTTGATGAAGCAGAAGTTCATGCGATGAAAGCAAAAGAACTTTTTGAAAACATAAAACTTCCTAAGCCGAAAACGAGAATGGAAGAATATTATGAATATTGCGTAAGAGGGAGAGTGCCAAAAAGTAAAGAAAGGATAAATGAAGTTGTTAGAGAAGTTCGTGAAAAACGAAATGAGTTCAAAAAAATGAGTTTAAAAACTGAAAAATAGCTCGACGGTTTGCCCGATTAGCAACCGAGAAATCCAAACTATAAAAAATCAGCACACAAACAAAGCATTGGGAGAAATTTGAACGGTAAAGTTCATACACCCTAAAGAAAGTTTATTTTGCTGAGCGTCACGCATTTGACGCGTTTTGCGTGCAATGGTACGAGCAGTGCTACCAGAAAAACCCGACCCATCCTGGTCCAACGCGTCCCAGCGGAGCACTTTTATCTTATGCTTCCCAGGAGCATCTTCGCATAGTGCAATAGAAGATGTTAGAAAAGACATTTGGTCATCAGTATCAAGTTTTACCATCATTCGAGCGCCAATACTTTGGGCAAATTTTACGTGATCAGCAATACTGTTTCCCTGCTGATCACGCAAGCAAAAAGGACGCAATCCCTCCATCCCCAAAGCCTGCCTGGTCTTATCAACAAGTTCAATTTTGCCAAAATCACAAACCTCTCGGCCGGCTCCACACCGACCAAATCGAAGTTTTAGACTAGAATTTCGTGAAACCAATAATACTCGATCCTGGCTTTCCCAATTAGAAAAACACCCTAAGCGCGCATTGTTTCCAAAAGAACTATCGATATCATTGGTGAACGACTGTGGAGCTGAAAGTGATGCAACTTCGAGAAACCGAGATTGTTGCTCAACAAGTCTATCCAAAGACCTTTTAGAATAAATATCTAAAACAACCTGCTTTAATTCTTTGTACTGATTAACCCGAACAGATGTTTTATTTGGATCCATTTTTAAAGCAATTTTCACACAACGTTGTTTGGGTTCAAAAACAATATCAACACTTTCAATAAGCGCCAGCGAACTGAGTTTTTTAATAACATTTTGACTATCAAAATCATTTTCATTAGCACCAACAAACTCTAACTCAAACAGATTTTCCCCGGGTATAGCACGAAAACGCACAGAAGGAATCGTCGAAAAATCAAAAACAAACTGAGTAGAAAACCGCTGTTTATTCACTTCAAACGATTTCAACTTTACCTCATCGCCCACTAAAGCCTTGCAAGGACCATATGACGCAAAGAACAAAACTGCGGTAAAAACCGCAACAAACCATGTTTTTATGTCTTTCATCGCCCCCCCCCACGGCAAAGCCGCTCAGCTCGACTTAATAACCAAGTGTTTCACCATGCAGACTCATTGGCATCTTAACGCTTTTCTTTTCAAATAGTCAATATTTTTGCTTTGGAGCGAGCAGTTTTTACACAAATTATTTCTTAAAACAAGAAAGTTAAAAACACGAAAAATCGTAGTTTTACAAATCATATGCTAATCTTGCCTTCACTGCTCCCATTAAAAATGGTTTACAACAAAGGCTTTTACAAATATGGATTTGGGTTTACAAAACTGTTTTGCAAACGGAATTATCGAGCAAGACATCCCTCTTCATGACAAAAACTGGTTTAAAACTGGCGGCAATGCTCGTTTTTTTAGTCAACCCACAAGTACAAAAGATTTTCAGGTCTCTCTGCAGTTCGCCCAAAACAATTCACTTCCAACATTTGTATTCGGCAGTGGAGCAAATTTACTTGTAAGTGATTCTGGCTTTAATGGGATTGCAGTGCACCCAAACATGCAAAATGTTCACTTTGTGGCAGTTTCTGACAAAAAATGGCTCGTAACAGTTGAGACCGGCGTTCTTATAGATGATCTTATTGTGCAATGTCTAGAAAGAGGCCTTGTGGGATTGGAACCATTTAGCGGAATACCAGGAACAATTGGTGGAGCTGTCTTTATAAATCTTCATTATTTTTCAGCACGCATCGGACAAAGCTTTGTTCAGGGACAAGTTATCAACCGCACAACAGGTGATATTCACACACTCGACAGAGATGCTTTTAAATTTGGCTACAACGATTCTATTCTACACAACAAAAACTATTATCTTCTAAACGCGACTTTTGAGGTCCAAAAAGTTTCTGAACTAGAAATTGCCTACACGCGTGGCAGGCGCGACGAAATTATCAGACAACGCAATTCTCGATATCCACGCGAACGCACGTGTGGATCGTTTTTCCGCAATTTTCATAAGCATGAATTAGAAATGGGCAACGAAAAAGCCATTCACCCATACATCGCCTATTATTTAGACAAATCTGGAGTTAAAGGCAGCCTGCGCTCGGGAGGCGCAGTAGTTTCGCACAAACATGCAAACATGCTTATCACCGATCGCGATGATGCAACCAGCAACAACATTGTAAGTCTTGCTCGCAAAATGCAGGAAATAATTTTAAAAGAATTCGGACTTGTTCCACAGCTTGAATGCCAACTTTTAGGGTTTGAAACGTATCCACTTCTATCCACTTAAAAACCTAAACATCTCCAGCCAAAATCCGTCTTCGATATTCAGCCATAAGTTGAACCATAAAATGAACATTATGAATCGTTGCCAAAGCCTGCACTGTTGGCTCATTTGCTTTAAAAAGGTGCTGTAGATACGCAACTGAATAATGCTTGCATGTGTGGCATACACACCCAGGTTGAACTGAACCAAAATTGTTGCAGTTGCCCGATTTTAAAATTCTTAGCCCACCATTTTTTGTAAAAAATAAACCGTGACGCGCAGCTTTTGTTGGATGCGCACTATCAAAAGTATCAATTCCAAGCGGAACGCATAGCTCTAATGATGGCAAATCGCCAATTCCAAGCAAATGTCGCGGTTTATCGCCTGGAAGCATAGGGGCCATGAAAGAGAGCATCTCGTGCATCTCTTGTCTATTTTTACCAACGCTACCGCCGATGCCAAAACCATCAAAATCGTGTTTTGTTAAAAAATCACAACTTTGTTTTCTCATATCACAATCAACTCCACCGTGAATAACTGCATACAAAGCCTGCTGTTTAACATTTTTCTTGTGTTCTTCCAAAGATCGCTGTGCCCAACGATGCGTTCGATCTAAAGAAAGCTGCTGATAGCGTTTGTCTATGTGGTAAGGCAAGAGCTCATCAAATGCGACAATAATATCTGCACCAAGCGCTTTTTGAGCTTGAATCGAAGTTTCTGGAGAAAGAAAAATTTTGTGCCCATCGCGGTAAGAACGGAAAGCAACGCCATCTTCAGTAACTTTTACAACGCATCCACCAGAAGTCTTTTTGGCACCCTTGCTCTTAAGCTCTGCGGCAACACCGCCATATTTTAAGCTAAAAACCTGAAACCCGCCCGAGTCGGTAATCAGCGGCAGATCACGCTTCATAAATTTGTGCAGCCCACCAGCATTTTGAATAATTTCTGTTCCTGGCTGAACTAAAAGATGATATGTGTTGCAAAACATCAGTTGGACGCCAAGATCTTGAACCGTTCTTGAATCGAGCGTTTTTACAGTGCCATTGGTTCCAACAGCCACAAATGATGGCGTATCGATTATGCCATGGGGTGTGTGAATGCGCCCTACCCTAGCACGCGACTTGCGCGACTGGTGTATGAGTTCAAAACGAAAGTGTTTGTCTTTTCCAACCGCTACTTGCATTGATTATTCCCACTTCACATACCGTCTTTTAATAATCTTAAACTCTTATCTAGCAATTTGACTTATCACTACATCTAAATTGGCATTCCGTACGAAATCTAAATTATTATTTCACCTCTCAATTCGTCATCCCGGAAAATCTAAATTGTCATCCCGGACTTGATCCGGGATCCAGACGGACAATAAAAAGAAAAATTAATATTGTTTATCACAACACAAACACTCAACATACGTTTCCTTTTAACAAACTCTTACATGGATTCCGGGTCAAGCCCGGAATGACAGGGTGTATATCTATTAAATTTCATTTATTATGATACCCATCACTTAAAAAAGTGCGACTTTTTGCCTTTTCTCACCCATTTTAACAAAATTTTGCATGGTTCATTTTTTTCGGGCACCATGTTAACACTGTGAAAGGTAGAAATTTTATTATCAAATGTATGAAAAACGAGGAAATGATGAAAAATTTCAAAATAATACTTGTGGCCTGCCTGGCCTTAGGCAGCACAACCAGTTCAAAAGCAGCTTTGTTTAGCGACTATAGATTTTATTCAACCATAGGCTCCGCAGGATTTATTGGCACAGGAGCTTACCTTCTTTGGAAAAACAGAAAAAAAATAATTGCTGGCAAAAAGCAAGATGGCAGCTCAGCTGAGACAAAAATACAACTT
>DAOVOC010000045.1 GCA_030629865.1 bacterium | reverse complement strand
TCCGATTCACTTCCCAAATAAATTGTGTAACCAACACCCAAAATATTTAATTTCGATCGCACTGCCAGATCGGCAACATCACCAACGTCGCAAAGCGAAAGACTGCAAGGATCGGCAACATCTTGCTGCACAAGATTAGTTTTGCCATTAATTTTAACGATGTAATTAAGACCGGAATACTCTGCGCCATAGCGATTAATCATGCCAAGGTGAGTTGCCAAAGCACCAACATTGCCCTGCTGTGCAATTTTAAAAATATGCTCTGGGTGTGCAGATTCTGCAGAAATACCGTTTCCATAAAAATCGGCATTTAAGTGCTCCATTTTCTGATCGGCTGCAAAAATAAAAAATTTACCAGAATCTTTTGTCGCATCCTTGTAACGTTTTTTAAAATATGTCTTTTGTTCTTCAGGGACACTCAATGGAATACATATTTTGGAATTACTCATAACCAGATCACCCAAAAATTAAAGTTTCACAAATGTCATGCGGCCAGAATAGCACTGAGACAAAATCTACCACAGATATTTTAACTCTAAAGATAAGGCCTGCACCCGTTGCCATCAAATGCAAAATATGCAATCATGCCACTCCAAAAGGCATATTAACCTTTTAGCTAGATGAGAATTAAATGAAATATGCAAAAACAATATTTGGATTAGCCATTATTTGCTTTTCCGGAAACATCATTGCAATGTCATCAATGCAGCCGCATACACCAGAAAGAATAATAAACCGCCTACAAATCGAAAATGCAAACTTAAGAGCTAATCAAGCAGAACTAGAACAACAAGTAGAAGAGCTAAAAAATATAATTACAGCTCTTACCAATCCAAGCTCATCCTGAATTCATTTTAATGAGAGTGCACCAGAAATTGGATAGAAAAAAGAGGTTGGTTTTCTCCAACCTCTTTGCAGTCTAAAAAAATCAAATCTTCACTTTAATATTCAAAAAACTCTTTTTTGCCTTGGGGCTTACCATTTATTTCCAAGATAAGTAAGGATGGACGGTTTGACTCTTCTATCCTGTACACTTGTAGCAAAAAAGTTTCAGCGTCTTTATAACGCTCTGGCTTAACAATCTTTGTAAGTTCAATTTTAAGACCTGTATTACTATTTTTAACAAAATCGGCAAAGACCTTCCGAGAGGCTTCTGAAATCTGACCACGTATTTTTGCAATATCAAATCTACTAGTGAAATATCCTTGAGAATAATGACAATTAAATTTCTTAACACCTTGTCCACCAATATCAACACATATGGAAAGCAGTCTTCTAGACAGATCAACCCAACAATTTGGATTCGAATACTCTAAAGTCTGCGTAATTTTAATTGGTTCAGCAAAAAGCGACCCTACGCCGCCATAATCAACAAAAGGTTTTTCTTGTAGTTTTTTTCATGCTTGCGTTTTACTTCTTCGAAATATCTTTCTGCACAATTACACTTACACAAATACTCCAATTCTCCATGAGAACCCAATCCATACCGACTCATACAATCACTTGAATCACCTGTATCATACTGATTCATACAATCACTTGAATCATCCGGATTCATGCAAACAGCTGAACTTCCAATAGCTAACAAAAACAACATCGCAAAGTATTTCATGTAAAAATCCCACTTAATCAAGTGCACAATTTAACAACAACTAATTTTATTTATTTTTACTCAAAGCAAGTCCCAGTTCTTTGAGCTGTTCTACAGAAACCCCAGATGGACTCTGCATCATCAAACACGAGCCTGTGGAGGTCTTTGGAAAAGCGATTACATCACGAATAGATTCTTCACCAGCTAGCATCATCACGAAGCGATCCAATCCAAATGCAATGCCACCATGCGGTGGAAAGCCATAACATAGCGCTTTTAAAAAAAATCCAAATTTTGATTCGTACTCAGTTTTTTCCATTCCCAAGACATCAAAAACTTGTTTTTGAACTTCTGGAGAATTAATACGAATCGAACCGCCCGCAATTTCCACACCATTTAGAACCAAATCATAGGCTTTGGCTGTAACACCACCAAGGTCATCTTTATTCAAAGCATCTTTAGGTGAGGTGAATGGATGGTGCATTGCATACCAGCGCTTATCTTCTTCGCTCCATTCAAACATTGGAAAATCTGTTACCCACAAAAATTCCATTTTAGACTGATCTATAAGTTTTAGCGCTTTGGCCACATCCAACCGAAGCCGACCAAGAATTTGCCAAGCTTTTTCAAAACCGTCGGCAACAGCAAAAATCATATCACCCGCTTCGTACTCTGGCAGGCAGTTTTTAACTGAATCAAAAAAGTCCGCTGGTAGAAGTTTTGAAATTGTTGAAGTAACTGTTCCATCCGCCTTTTGCCTAAAATACAAAAGACCACCAGCATCAAGTTTTTCTGTTGCATGACCAGTCCATTTGTCTAGTTCACTGCGCGAAAATTCTTGTTGTTTTATGCAGATGGCTCCAATTTTCCCGCCATCATCAATGGTTTTTTGCAAAAAATTAATCGAAGTTTTTTCAAACGCAGCAGTGATATCATGTATTTGCATATCAAATCTGGTGTCTGGCCTGTCGCACCCAAAACGACTTATCGCTTCTTTATACGTCAAAACTGGAAAAGACTGCTTAGCACCATTTCCTGTAACTTTTTTAAGAACTGCTTTGACCATGTCTTCGCACATCGCCTGAATATCGCTTTCTTTAACAAACGACATTTCAATATCAAGCTGCGTGAACTCTGGCTGCCGATCTGCACGAAGATCTTCATCACGAAAGCAACGAGCAACCTGAAAGTATCTGTCAAACCCAGAAGCCATCAAAAGCTGCTTGTAAAGCTGTGGAGACTGTGGCAGGGCGTAGAAACTACCTGGCGTCATTCGAGATGGTACAAGGAAGTCTCGGGCGCCTTCTGGAGTGCTTTTTGAAAGTAGTGGGGTTTCGATTTCCAAAAATTCATTTGAATTTAAAAACTCGCGCATGGCAAAAGTAACATCGTGTCGAAGCTTGATGTTTTTTTGCATATGATCGGTTCTCAGATCCAAATAACGACTAGTCAGGCGAATTTCTTCTGCCGCATTTGTTTTTTCTGCAATATGAAACGGCGTCAACTGCGCAGTGGCCGAAATTTCTAATTTTTCAACAGCAACTTCGTAGCGACCTGTTGGGATTTTATTGTTTACAGCTTCTGCAGAGCGCTCAAGAACAGTCCCCTCGACTGAAAGGACATATTCGTTTTTAATATCTTGTGCAACAGCCCACACTTCTTTGTCCTCTGGCTTGCAAACAAGTTGTAAAAATCCAGAGCGATCACGAAGATCTATAAAAATCAAACCGCCATGATCGCGAAATTTTGCCACCCACCCACATAGAACAAGTTTTTTGCCAACATCTTTTTCGCTAACATTTCCACACCAGGTAGAACTTGAATAAGATTTCATTTTTCATCCTTGAAACTAAACAAAGATTTTGTTTCTTTAGAGAATTCTAGCCTACCAACTTTTGATATGGTGTGAAGAAAACAGTAGAAAAAGCAAAAAGGCGTGGTTTAAAACCACGCCTTTTTGCTTTTTTTGAATACGAATTCATTTTAGAATTTATATTCACCTCCCATACGGAAGAAGAATGCAACGTCATTACCCATTCTGTAGGTTGTTGCATCAACCTGCTGAGAATCAGCCACGTTCAAATCATTGAACTGAGTTGTTGGAATATGTGTTCCACTGATGTCGCTGTAGTATCCGCCAGGAATAAATAGCGCACCAGTTGCACAAACTGTAAGGTTTTTTAGAATTTCAGCAGAAGCAATTATATTCACCTCGGTTCCCATAAAACGACTTGCTAAGTCTGTGTCAGAAAGTAAGCCATTGATAGCCTTATAAGGCTGATGATCTTTCCAAAACAACATGCTGTTGCTCTGAATCATAACGCTTTTGTTTTTGAATTTGTCTAGATGATAACTTGCGGAATAACCCAGAAAACGCATGTCTGTAAACGAACCATCTTCACCAGCAAACTGCATTTTGCTTGTGCCTTCATTGAAGGTCAAAGGACGTTTAAGTGTTCTGCCATCAAGCATGAATACACTTTTAACACGTTTACCACTGTAAAGTTCGTTCAGACCAACAAAACCTGCATATTCTTTGTCTATTTCTGTTGCATTAGGATTGGCATCACCAGAAACCCACCCACAAGAAATGGCAAATTTAATATTTGGATGTTTTAGTGTATAGGCCATATCCCAAACACCCATCCAACCACGATATTTGTTGTCATAGGCTTCGCGGATTCTGTCCGAAGCATTGTAGTAAGTTATACCCTCAGCATCGAAAGACGCATCGCGACGATGCAAATCTGTTTGCAATTCTGTTTTAAGATCTGCAACAACAGGAACAACACTACCAGCTGAAGCATCAAGTATATGTGAATAATATTCTTTCAAAATACCTGTCGTAGCATCACGCGCTACAGTAACTTTGTTGCGGTCAACAGCATAGACATGCTCTTTACCGCGGTTAAATGCAACTTCACCACCACATTCAAAACCGCCACATTCATATTCAAGAGCACAACCGATTGTGATCAAGTCACTTCGACTGTCTGCAACCATTTCAATTTTTTTGTCACGAGCACTGTTTAAGAAAATATAAGGGGCGACATATGCTTTACCAAGCATGCCGCCGTCTGTTGGTTTAATCCAAACTTGAACACCCCATAACTCATCATCGTTTCCGCTACCAGCCCATGATTTGTTTTCTGTTACATCAAGACGGTGCGCTTTAGATTGCGATAGAACTTGGCGTGGGCTTGTACTGTTGTCTTCGAATTTGGCGTAATAAAGATCATAGCCAAATTTGTTTTCATACAGGCTACCTGCATAGAGAAATCCTGGTGCATTGTAATCATTTACACGTTGGTAAACACCTAAGAAATCTTTTGGAGTTCCATATCCATCACCCAAAGCAATTCCACGCCCAAACATGAATGGAAAGTAACCAGCTTTGATTGTATGAGTTCCGGCATTGTGTACATTGCAAAGTGCATCGACACTGGTTGCAAACCAAAGTTCCTTAAACCACGCAAACGGTTTGGTTGATTCGTGATAGTGTTCGCCTAATGATGTTTCGTTTAATGCGATTGTGCTTGAAGCTGTTCTGACGGAACTTGTTGCGTCTCCCCAATATCCTTTGTGACGTAAAACCGAATGTGCCACCATGGCGTCATGGCCATATTTTTCAGCACCCCATCGATAATCACCACTCAATTCGACAATTGTTCGTGCATAACTATATGAATCGGGAAGATCGTTATTTAGAAAAACAGGATTTTTAGCAAAGCTATAATCTTCTTTTAATTTACCACCAAGAGTGAGGAGTCCGTCACCGCTGCTTATAACTCCTTTTTTGATTCCTTCTATCTTTGTACAATTTCCATCTGCGTACAGCCCCATACTAGAAGCTAGGAATAACGTTAATAATCTCGTTGTCTTCATCTTTTTTCCACCCTTCACTATAATCTTTTCCGCGTACAACCGCGGTCACCCAGAGGTTATAAAGATAACCTACAACATGCACATTTCAGCAAGAAAATAGCCATTTCATCGCTTCATAGCAAGTTCTTATTTTATATTACATTCTATTTTTACGTATCACAGCTGCAAAAAACAGCTCCTACCACGGCACAGACTTGACAAGCTATTTTGCTAAAAGTAAGCTCCAAATTGTGTCATCAGTATGATGAGTAGTAGAGCGGGAATAGCTCAGTGGTAGAGCACTGCCTTGCCATGGCAGGGGTCGCGGGTTCAAATCCCGTTTCCCGCTCCAATTTTTTAAAGAATATTTTAACACAAACCGTTACACTCTCTGTCGGTCGTCTAAAATCCCATAAAATGAGTGTCGAAAGTTTAAATGATGTTGTATGTGGAAGATTTTTGAATAGGCTTTGCTTCGTAGCACTTCCTTAAGCCAAAATCCGCAGGTTGTTCCACATCAAACCACTCCTTAACTCATCCTCAAAGGATCTAATCTCATGAAATCTATTCTCCAAGAAGCTACTTCTGTAGAAAAAGCTGTTGCAAAAGCTTGGGAAGCCGCTGACTCTCCTAACGAATTTTCAGTAAAAATTTTAGAACCTGGTCAGCGAGGTTTTTTAGGTTTTAGTTCAAAAGACGCTATTATCTCATTGGTTTACGAAACTCATTCGGACAAGACAATTCATAAAACCCAAAACTCAACACGTAAACCTACTAGACAATCACAGCAACGCCAAAACCCAATTCGCTCAAGAGAAGAAAAGCCTGTAGATAAAAGAACAAAAGAAACACCTCATCAAAAGAGCCAAGAGAATACATTGGTTTGGACAGACGAAATGTCAAAAACAGTTTCTGAAATTCTTTCAGATATTTTGAAGACAATTAATTCCGATGCACAAATCAAAACAATCGTTACTGGTAATGCCTTATCGGTAAAATTTTCTCAAAAAATTCTTCCTGAAGAAGAAACCGAGCGCAGCCTTAGAGCAAGCCTTTCGTATCTTGTTCGGCAAGCGCTTAAAAGAAAACTTCGTCGCAAACTGCGTGGCTTTAAACTCCACATCGATTCCGGTGTAAAGGAATAAATGCTAAGAAGAAAAACTCGAGATGAACAACCCATTGTAGCCTTGTGCACCCCACAAGGCTCGGGTGCAATTGCACTTATTCGTATTTCTGGGCAAGACACAGCTCAGTTAGTTGACCGAATATGTCTGCTTTCATCAAAAAAATGTTTAGAGCAATTACCTACACACACCATTCATCATGGATTTGTAATTGAACCCAAATCGAATGAACGAATTGATGAAGTTCTTTTTTTGCTTATGAAGGCTCCACGCACATACACCGGCCAAGAAACAGTTGAAATAACTTGCCATAATAATCCGATCAT
>DAOVOC010000082.1 GCA_030629865.1 bacterium | reverse complement strand
AGATTATTATCTAATGATTATTGAGTATCTTCTACTTGAGTATCATGATGAAGCGAAGACAATTGATCTCCTGAACCAAATGTTTAATACCGAAGCAGTGCATATCTATTCATCAAGTTCATTAGCTTCACAAGATGCTGATGTGTTGAATATATGCATTGCTAAAGTGAGCAATAATGGGTACTACATTCGTTTTTCTCTTGATGCGTCTGGATTCTCCTACTTCTATAACATCAAGGAAAGTGAGAGGATATTCATTCCATTTCGTCAGCAATAACGATGGCATGCTTCCCTGTCTCGAGTGATTCGATATTTTTAATTAGAGATGAAACCCTGTACGCCTGCATCCTAAAAAGTGATTTTTTTGCAACCGGATCATCTTCAACATTCACATAAGAATCGATATAAGAAAATGGAGTTAGCCTAGCACTTGCAGCAGGCACAATACCGCATGTTTGCGCCATAACTACAGAAAATAACATGCCACGCATAAACGTAGATTTCCCACCAGCATTAGGCCCAGAAATAATTGCATTTCTGATTTTGCTTTTGCCAAGACACATGCTGCTCGAAACAGCTTCATCTGCTCCAGTTAAAGGATCCCACATCTCTTGCACATCGATAACCGGCGTTTTAGAAACTTTGTATTCTGGAAAGCAAAATTTGTTCTCCGAATTTGCACGCTCGCGATACAACGTTGCCAAAGAACAGAACGCGTCAATTTCGCCAACAGCTTCCAGAGCTCGACTAAACGGCTGCTTAAGCTCTGCTATGCGTTTGTAAATATGAACCAGCGATCCAGGGGAATAAACTTTGCCTCGCAGCGTGCTAGAAAGCGAATTAAGCTCGGCATCTTTGCACGCAGAAGCGAAAATAGAAAGCTCTTCCATAAGCTCAAGAGCACCAACTTGATTCCCATCAATTTTCTTCAAATTTTCGTAAATATTACTGCCAGAAACAGCAAGACGCGACAAACTCCACACTTCTTTGTAAGCGCGTTTAAAAGCTCTATAATGATCGCGAACCCGACTCGCAAAGTAAAAAGATAGGTAAAGCGGTCCAACAAATGAATAAAAAATATCCCAACCAGCTCTTACAGGCTCATTCATTAATCTCCAAGGGCATAGCCAATACTGACCATTTTTCCAAGCGTCTTTTACCCCATCAAATGATTCATTAATGTGAAGAAAAAAATTAGGATTTAAATTATTTCCTATTTTGCCTTTAAATGAGTTAGCCGCAGCTGGCTTAAGGTTGTTAATCGATTCAGACAACTTACAAGCACTAGAGATAGCATTGTAAATTTGATCTGCAGAAGGAGAAGATGTTGATTCAAGAATTGATAAATCTTTTTTAAAATCTGTTGAATAATTTTTAAAGCTTTTTCGCTTTGGCACATAAAACCCACTAGCTTTGTTAAAAAAATCAATAACAGGCTGAGTAAATCTTTTGGGCAAAATCCCACCCTCACCGCCAGAAGACCAGCAAAAATGCATCATCATATTCTTACAAAAGAATCCTAAAGCAGCCATAACCCCAACAGAACATAATATTGGACTTCTATCAAAAAAACGTCTCCAAGAACCGTGCTCTAAATGCCCATATAAATTCCACCATGCAATTTTTGCTGGCCGCCTATTTTTTTCCCAATAAAAATTAAATCTATCATTTCTAAGATGTTCATAATCGCTGTTTGGATCTTCAACAGACCACATCGAAAGCAGTGTTTGCTCTTCTTTCTTTATAATCGCCAGAGCTGACTGAATTGATTTGTAAAATTCATCATCAGTTACAAGGCGCTTGAGCAAAGCTTGCCTTTTTTGAAGTTTTTTAATGTCACCAATTGGATTTGCCAGAAGCTTTTCTAAAAAGACATAGCCACACTTTGTCTGAGTTCGCCTTATTTTGCTTGCAAGGCTTGTAAGCGGTGTTCCGCGATCACCAGAAAAAAGGCGTAGATCATGCCAAACATCTTTAGAAAAATTTACCGCAGTCGGAATCGTTTTAGATTCTTTAAGGCAAGCCTTGAGGCGAGCTTCATCATTGAATGCAAAAAGATCGTATAAGGCTTTGTAGTAGCAGGCAGCCTTATTTGTAGCTTCTGTCTTATCTTTTTTCTTTTTTTCCTGTTCTTTTTCAATCTCTTCTTTGGTTTTTTCTACAAGCTTTTCTTTTTCTGTATCGTCTTTTTTGCTCTCTTCCGGCTTTTTGATATCACCCGTCGACACAAAGTGGTCAAACTTTTTGTCTAACTCAACACCTTCAACCCGCTGAGCAAAAGCAAGGCTTAAATCACGATAAACAGATTTTGGGCCTTCATCTTCTTGAATAGCCTGTTTTAAAGCAGCCTGTGCAGACGCAGTACTAGAAGCAGCAATAGTGGGTGCCAGAACGGCAACGCAAAAAGAAAAGACCAATAAACGCTTCACAAATAATACTCCACACAACAAAAGTAAGAGTTCAATCGGATCGTATCAACAGTAATTTAAAACTGCAAAAATGAGTAAAAAATGTCAAAAAAATGTCGTTTAGGTTTGTTTTTCTTCTGAAAACTCCAGCAAATCGCCTGGCTAGCACTGCAAAGCTCGGCACTTTGCCACCCTTTCACCTCTTGCCAGCGCGCGAATCTTTCAAACATCTGCAGCAACACCCTGCCAGAAACAAGTGTGTTTATGCGGCCTTCGGCAAAGTTTAGCTTGATTTTTAGAAACACAAATATTACCATTCATCCACAATTACCAGGCCTGGTGAAGTTCTAAAAGGAAAAGTCCATAATTTAACTTAAGGAAAACAATGAAAAAATTAGTAGTTCTTTTGTTGTGCGCAAGCACATGCGCTGTTTCAGCAATGAATGATGAACATAAAGATGATGAATCTAAAAATAGCCAAACAGACGACCTCTGTGAATCACTAAGATATGCTTCTCTACAAAGTAGACAGGCGCCACCAACCAGCTCACAAGATTTTTCACAACAGGCCAATGAAAGTGATCCTTTTTTAAACATTGATGCTGAAGACGAAAACAGCAATGGTCTATTTGCAAATGATAATCATCAAGCGAGAGAGTTTTTACAAATACTTACAAAGATTTCTGCAAGAATAGACGTTATAGAAAATTCCAACCCACAAGACACTTTTGCAGCCCTTTTTGCTTTCGCTATGAAACCTGAAGTCCAACAAGTTATTGTTAATACACATAAGTTTCTTGGTAACCCAAGATTCAAGCGTATTATTGAGATAGTGGGTGAAATGATTAAATTAAGACTCGAAGCAAATTCAGCCACACAAGAAGCTATTACAAGTGAAAGAACACAAAACTTTGTAAATTCTTTTAGAGCTCTTGGGAAAGAAATAAAAAAAGCCCTAAGGCCAAAGATTGCAGGTTGCTGCATCCTTTTATAAAATCTTTAGAATTATTTATAGGCTGGGGAAAAACACTTCCAGCCTATAAATTTTAAAACTAATCAGCTAAGCATTTATTTTAGCTTCACAAGTTTCTAGCAACTTCAGCTAGGCGATTATATTTTGCCACCCGCTCACCTCGTGCTGACGCGCCAATTTTGCAAGCATCTGCAGCAACGCTAAAAATCTATGAGTTTTTCTCTTTACGAAGCTTTTTTATTTTTTCGAATTTTCTATAAAACTCGCTTTTTCCATAATGAGTTCTGCCAGT
Source organism: bacterium (assembly GCA_030629865.1). Lineage (GTDB taxonomy): Bacteria > Babelota > Babeliae > Babelales > DAOVOC01. Next base: position 332 of record DAOVOC010000082.1, on the reverse strand, counting down.
AACCATAAACTCTATATAATCGTCAATTCGAGAAGCATTTTTAGGCAATTCAAATTCTTTAAAAATTTCCAGACCTTCGTAGATAAATTTTTCAGCCTCATCTAACCGATTAACTTGAATTAAACGGGAAACCAGCCTCATTCTTGGAGATGGCCATGATGGCTCAAGTTGAACAGCTTTTCTGGATAGTTCAAGTGACTCTTGAAGTCCTTCTTCTCCATAACCATGACTCAATATCTCAGCCAATAAGTCTAAACAATCAACTCGATTTGGATCTAATATAAGAGCTTTTTTAATTATTGATTTCACTGAATTAGTATCACCAGTTCCGT